>DASSBX010000533.1:0-12959 GCA_035698305.1 Miltoncostaeaceae bacterium
GCTGACGTTCAGCTCGTGGTCGGCGCAGAGGATCAGCGCGGCCTCGATCTCGCGGGGACGGTCGCAGACCCACCCCCGGGCGAGGCGCTCGGCGAGCCGCCCCGGCCCGCGCGCGCCGGCGGCGGCGAAGATGCCGTCCACCACGCGGGCGGCGCCGCCCAGCGCGGCGGCGTCGCCCGCGCCGAGCGTGGCGAGCGACGCCTCCCCGGCGGCCGTCAGGCGGGCGGTCAGCGCCGCCACCACCGGCCCGCCGAGCGGCGGCGGGTCCGCTGCCGCGCCGTCGGGCGCAGACGGCAGCAGCGACGCGGCGTCGCCCGGGTCGCCGGTCCACAGGAGCGTCGCGACCTCCTCGAAGGTCCGCTCCCGCGACAGCGTCACCAGGTCGTGCCCACGGATGTAGGCCCGGCCGTCCTGGATCAGCGTCAGCTCCGAGTCGAGCACGGGCAGGCCCCAGTGGAGCTGACCGTGCGCCGCCAGCGCCCCGTCGCGCGACCGCTCGCGGCGGGCGATGAGCGCCTCGACCGGCGCCCGGGGATAGCGCCGGGCCCGCGAGGGGCCGGGACCCGGCTCGGACGCCAGGAGCCCCCGGCTGACGTAGGCGTACAGCGTCGCGCGGGACACCCCGAGGGCGTCGGCGGCCTCGGCGGCGCTCAACGTTCCGGCGGTCGTCTCGGGAGCCATTGATTGATGATAGCGATCAATATTGACGAAGCGATGAGGGGCTCCCTACCGTCAGGGGCATGACCACATTCGCGAACCTCACCGACCCCGACGCCCCGCAGCTGTTCCCGGCGTCGTTCCCGCACGACGGCTTCCCCCGCTGGGAGTGGACGGCGCGCCCCGGCGGCCTCCCCGCCGCCGCCTGGACCACCGAGACCACCCACCGCGACGGCCAGCAGGGCGGCCTGCCGCTCACCGTCGAGGCGGGGATCCGCATCTACGACCTGATGTGCGCGTTCACCGGCGCGAGCGGCGGCATCCGCCAGGCCGAGTTCTTCGTCTACCGGCCCGCCGACCGGCACATCCTCCAGGCCGCCCTGGAGCGCCACGCCGGCGGGGCCCCGGTGGAGCCCACCACCTGGATCCGCGCGAGCCGGAAGGACGCCGAGCTGGTCGGCGGCCTCGGGGTGCGCGAGACGGGGATGCTCGCCTCGGCGAGCGACTACCACACGTTCCACAAGTTCCGGCCGGGCGGGCGACGGCAGGCGGCGGAGGCCTACCTGGACGCGGTGCGCGCGGTGCTCGACGCGGGCCTGCGGCCGCGGCTGCACCTGGAGGACTGCACCCGGGCGCCGGAGGGGTTCGTGCTGCCGTTCGCGGAGGCGGTGATCGCCGTCTGCGCGGAGCACGGCCCGGCGCTGCGGCCGAAGTTCCGGGTGTGCGACACGATGGGCCTCGGGCTCCCCTACGAGTACGTCGCGGGGCCCAGGTCGGTGCCGCGCTGGATCCGGGCGCTGCGGTCGCTGGGCGTCGCGGCGGACGACCTGGAGTTCCACCCGCACAACGACACCCACCTGGTGGTCGCGAACTGCCTCGCCGCCATCCAGGCCGGCTGCGCGGTGGTCAACGGGACGCTCCTCGGCACCGGCGAGCGCACCGGCAACGCGCCGCTCGAGGCGGTGCTGCTCCACATCGCCGGCATGGGCCTGATGGACGAGCCCCTCCCGGACTTCCACGCGCTCAACGACCTGGCCGACCTCTACGCCGACCTGGGCCGCCCGGTCGCGCCGACGTACCCGCTGTACGGCAGGGACGCCCACCGCACCCGCGCGGGCATCCACGCGGACGGGCTGAACAAGTTCTGGTGGATGTACGCCCCGTTCGACGTCCCCCGCCTCCTCGGCCGCCCGCTCGAGGTGAGCCTCACCAGGGACTCCGGCCTCGCCGGCCTGGTCTTCCTGATCCGCCAGCACACAGGCCGGGAGCTGCCGAAGGACGATCCGGACCTCCGGCGGGTCCACGACGCCCTGATGGCCGAATGGGACGCCGGCCGCCAGACCGCCGCCGAGTGGGAGGAGGTGGAGGCCCTCCTCCACCAACCGGCCCCCGTCCCCTGAGCCGCGGCCACTTGGCCGCGCGGTCGGCCAATCGGCCGCAGTGGCCATTTGGCCGCAGGGTCGGCCAATTGGCCGCGGGACGTGCGAGCATTCGGCGATGGAGCTGTGGCACAACCCCCGGTGCTCGAAGTCCCGGGCGGCGAAGGGGTTGCTCGAGGAGCGTGGCGTGGCGTTCCGCGAGCGGCGCTACCTGGACGAGCCGCCCACGACGGAGGAGCTGGACGCGGTGCTGCGGGCGCTCGGCCGTGAGCCGTGGGAGGTCGCACGGCTCGGCGAGCCCGTCGCCGTCGAGCTGGGGCTGCGGGACTGGCCCCACGATCGCGCCCGGTGGATCGCGGCGATGGTGACGCACCCGGTGCTCATCGAGCGGCCCGTGCTGGTCGCCGACGACGGGCGGGCGGCGCTGGGACGGCCGCCGGAGGACGTGCTCGGCCTGCTCGGCTGAGCGGCGGCGTCACCTGCCTGCGGGCGCGGGGGCCGTCGTGAGGTCCGCCGCGGAGCCGATGCCCTCCTGGTCGGCGACGACGCGGTCCTGCGCGGCGCGCTCGTGGACGCGCCGGAGCCGCTCCTCCAGGCACGGGCGGCGGTCCGGCGGCGCCAGCCGGATCAGGTCCTCCAGCGCCGCGGCGAGCCTGCGCGGGATCTGGGGCGACAGACGGCCCGCCTCGATCATCTCGTCAAACGCGAGCGCGACGAACCCCTCCCAGTTCATCGTCCGCTCCACCAGACGCAGGCGCCCCTCCGCGTCGTCGTAGCGCCCGTCGGGAAAGGTGCGGCGCACGAGTTGGCGCAGGCAGTCGTGGAGCCGGTCGATCGCCTGCACCGCGGTGGTGGGGTCGAGGAACGGCTCGGAGACGCTGCGCTCGGCGATGTCCACCAGCATCCGGAGGCCGTAGGCCAGGTCCTGGTCCATCGTGCGCTCGGCGCCGAGCCGCACGCCGCCGGCGACCCGCTCGTGGTCGATCGGCGCGTCGGCGGGCGTCACGCGCGCCAGCACCGCGCCCGCCGGCACGAAGTCGCCGAGGGGCGGGATCAGCTCGACGACGCAGTCGGCGTCGGCGGCCGCGGCGACCAGCCCGTCGTGATCGACGTTGGACACGACGCCCGAGACGGGGGCGGCGATGGCACCCTGCGGATGGGCCTCCTCGGCGTCCTCGTCGTGTCCGTAGTCGCGGTCGACGAGCTCGCGCATCCGGTCGCCGACGAGCTCGATGAGGGCCGCGACCCGCAGCGACTGGCCGAGGTGGTGGACGTAGTAGACCAGCAGGATGATGCTCGCGATCACGAGCACGAACGCGGTGAGGATCGCGATCCCGGGGACGCCCCCGCTGCCGCCCAGGCGGATCTCGCGCATCGTGAGCATGGCGTGGGCGAACGTCCCCACGAAGAGGCCGATCGCGAGCTGGCTGGTGGTGTCCTGGAGGATCGTGCGGACGATCCGCGGCGAGAACTGCCCCATCGCCAGCTGGACGACCACCATCGTGATCGTCAGGACCAGCGCGGCCAGCGTGACCATCGACGTCGCGATGGTGCTCAGGATGGCGAGCGCCGCGTCGGGTCCGCCGACGAGCTGGGACGGGATGAGACCGAAGCCGAGCCACCGGTCGAGGGCCAGGGTGCCGATCGACAGGACGACGCCGGCGACGACGCAGAGGGCCGGCACGAGCCACAGGCTCGTGCGCAGGCCGCGCATGGTCGGGGCCCCCGCCATGCGTCCGCACCTACCCCGGAGGAAGCCGGCCAAACCGGGAGGGCGGGCGGCGCTCGGCCCCTGCGGTGTCTCCACGCCGACATCCTCCGGGCGCTCCGGATGCAGCACCCCAGTGCCGCTGTGACCCAACGAGCGCGCCCGGAGGACCTGCTGCACGTGGAGGTCACGGCGCCTCGGCGGTCAGGCTCGATCAGCCGCGTTCGGAACCTCTGTGGGCAGGACACGAGAGGCGCGTGCACTGGCCGCTCAGCGGCGGGCGCGGCCGACGCTGGTGCGCACCTGCGCGGCCTGCCACCGTACGCCGCCCGCGGCGAAGCCCCGGACGCGGACCGCGATCCGGGTCTGATGGGAGCGCGCCTCGGCGCGGCTGAGCATCACCCGGCTCCGTGAGGCCAGGCGCACCGCGAGGCGGCGGCTCTTCCCCCGCAGCGTCACCTTCACCCGGGCGGTGCGGCCGGCCAGGGCGGGCGGGGACGCGAGCACGACGCGGCGCCCCCGGACGCGGACCGTCACGTCGGCGCGGCCGGTGAGGGCGGCGGGCGGCGGAGGCGGGGGCGGCGTGGCCCACGGCGCCGTGCCGGCGGTCCGGAACGACCAGGTGCGCGTGAGGCGGACGCCGCCGGCGCCCGCCACGCTGGCGGTGGCGCGGTAGGTCGAGCCGGCGATCAGCGGCTCCACGGGGACGGCGATCCCCCCGGGCGGGAGGTAGGGGCCGATGCGCGGGTCGGCGTCGTCGAGCCACCGCACCTCGACCGGCCCGAGCGGGCCCGTGAGGCGGACGTCCGCCAGCCGGGTGTCGCCGTCGCGAGCGAAAGGCCCGTCGGCGAGCACCAGCAGGTGGGGCCCGGTGCGGGTGCCCGCCGGGAGGCGGAGGAGGTCCCCGGGCACGAAGGGCGCCTCCTCCGCCACCTGGGCGACGGGGATCGCGCTCCGCCCGTCGCCGGGAACCGTGTACACCGCGTCGACGGGCGCGGCGGGGCCCAGGCCGGCGGTGACGGTGGTGCAGCTCAGGCCCGGGCGGTCATCGACCCCCGCGCGCCGGAGCCGCGGATCCATGAGCCGCATGAGGTGGATGGGGGCATCGGCGTACGGGTTCCCCTGCGCCCAGCTCGTCCCCGCCAGCACGGCGGTGCGTCCCGCCTGCGCGCCGCGCGCCGTGTACCCCGGCCGCCGCGGATCCTCGTCGTGGCCGACGGCCGCGCCGCCGTTGGCCACCCGGTACGCGTTGTGGAGCGCGCACCCGACGGACCACCCGGGGGCCTCCCGCACCCCGGCGGGGATCCCGTTGGCGGCGCGCTCCGCGTTGAGGGCGCGGAGCACCTGGGCGGGGCTCGCGGCGACGGCCGCGGCGGGCGGCGCGAGGAGCACGGCGGCGACGAGCGCCGCGGCCGGGAGACGAACACGCGTCACCCGCCCAGGGTCGCAACGCCCCTCCCGGCGGGCATGGTCAAGATTGACCAGCCTCCCGGACGGAACCGTGCGATTCCGCTAGTTCCGGGCTACTCCCACTCGATGGTGCCGGGGGGTTTGGACGTGAGGTCCAGGGCCACCCGGTTGACGCCGTCCACCTCGTTGATGATGCGGCTCGAGATCCGCTCCAGGAGGTCGTAGGGCAGGCGCGCCCAGTCGGCGGTCATCGCGTCGTCGGAGGTGACCGCGCGGATCACGATCGGGTACGCGTAGGTGCGCTCGTCGCCCTGCACGCCCACGCTCTTGATGGCGGGCAGCACCGCGAAGCTCTGCCACAGTTCCCGGTACATGCCGGCGCGGCGGACCTCCTCCTGCAGCACGAAGTCGGCGTGCCGGAGGACGTCGAGCCGCTCCTGGGTGACCTCCCCGATGATCCGGATCGCCAGCCCCGGGCCGGGGAACGGCTGGCGCCACACCATGTTCTCCGGCAGGCCGAGCTCCTCGCCCACCACCCGCACCTCGTCCTTGAACAGCTGGCGCAGCGGCTCGACCAGCTCCACGGCCATGTCGTCCGGCAGGCCCCCCACGTTGTGGTGGCTCTTGATCTTCGCGGCGTCCCGGGACCCCGACTCGATGACGTCGGAGTAGAGCGTCCCCTGCACCAGGAAGCGGGCGTCCGACAGCTTCTCGGCCTCCCGCTCGAAGATCCGGATGAACTCCCGGCCGATCGTCTTGCGCTTCTGCTCCGGGTCGGTGACCCCGTGCAGCGCGGTCAGGAAGTGCTCCTGGGCGCGGACGTGCACGAGGGGGACGCCGAAGTGGCGGCCGAACGCCTCCTCCACCTGCCGGCCCTCGTTCATCCGCATCAGGCCGTGGTCGACGAAGACGCAGGTGAGCCGGTCGCCGATCGCCTTGTGGACGATGAGCGCCGCAACGGCGCTGTCGACGCCGCCGGAGAGGCCGCAGATCGCGCGGGCGTCGCCCACCTGGGCGCGCACGCGCTCGACCTGCTCCTCGATGACGTGCGTGGCGGTCCAGGTGGGCGTGCAGTCGCACGCCTCGAAGAGGAACCACTTGAGCAGGTCGGTGCCGAACGGCGTGTGCACCACCTCGGGGTGGAACTGCACGCCGTACATTCGGCGGCCGGGGGCCTCCATCGCGGCGACCGGGCTCGACGCCGTCGAGGCGGTGACCTCGAAGCCCTCGGGCGCGCGGGCGACCGCGTCGCGGTGGCTCATCCAGCACTGCTCCGCCGGGAGCTGGGCGAACATCCCGGACCGCGAGCGCACCTCGATCGGCGTCTTGCCGTACTCGCCGGCGCCGGTGCGGGCCACCTCGCCGCCGAGGGCGAGCGTCATCGCCTGGAGGCCGTAGCAGATGCCGAGCACCGGGATGCCGAGGTCCAGCAGGCGCGGGTCGAGGGCCGGCGCGCCCGGGGCGTATACGGAGGCGGGGCCCCCGGAGAGCACGAGCCCGGCGGGCTTGAGCGCCTGGATCTCCTGGGGGGGCGTGTCGTGCGGGACGACGGCCGAGAACACGCGGCACTCGCGGATGCGGCGCGCGATGAGCTGGCTGTACTGGGCCCCGAAATCGACCACCAGCACCCCGCCGGGGACGGCGGCGGCGAGCGCCGGATCCAGCGCCGGCGTCTGGGTGGAGGTCGTCAAGGGCGTGAGGATACCGGGACGGGCCGGACGTCTGGACGGACGGGGCGGCCAATTGGCATCCGCGGCGGCCAATTGGCCGGGGGACGGATCGACCCGGCCGGCGGCCGAGTGGCGGCGGCGGTCATTCGCCCGCCTCCTCGGTGTGGCCGTGGCCCTCCGGCAGCGCCACCTCGCTCGGCTGCAGCGCGGCGCGGGCGCCCTCCGCCGTGAGGGCGTCCCGCAGGGCGGTGAGGGACCGCGGCTCGCCGTGCACCAGCCGCACCTCCGCGCGGGCGGCGGCGGGCCGGATCCAGTCGAGCAGCTCGCTGCGGTCGGCGTGTGCGGAGAGGCCACCGACGGTCGCGACCTGGGCCCGCACCGCCACCTCCCTCCCCATCACCCTCACCCTGTCGGCGCCGTCGATGAGCTCCCGCCCCAGCCCGCCCTTCGGCTGGAAACCCACGATCAGGACGGTCGTCGACGGGTCGCCGAGCTCCGCGGCCAGGTGGTGGAGGATCCGCCCGCCCGAGAGCATCCCCGAGCCGGCGATCACGATCGCGGGGCCCTGGGATGCGGTGAGCGCCCGCGAGTCGTCGACGGAGCGCGTGTAGCGAAGGTGCTTCGGCTGGAACGGGTCCTTCCCGAGGCTGCGCAGCAGCCGCAGCTCCTCCGAGAGCTCCTCGGGATGGCGGTCGTAGACCTGGTCGACCTTGGTCGCCAGCGGGGAGTCGACGTACACGGGGAGCGGTGCGATGTCGTGGTCGCGCTCCAGGTGGGCGAGGGTGTAGAGCACCTCGTGGGTGCGCTCCAGCGCGAACGACGGGATCAGGATCTTGCCGCCCCGGTCCTGGGCGCGGCGGAGCAGCCCGGCGAGCTCCTCGATGGTGGCGTCATAGGGCCGGTGGTCGCGGTCGCCGTAGGTGCCCTCCATCAGCACCAGGTCGACCTCGGGGCACGGCGGCGGGTCGGGCAGCACCTCTTTGCGGGCGTTGCCGACGTCGCCGCTGAACGCCACCGTCGCCTCCCCCGCCCGCACGGCGAACACGGCCGACCCGGGGATGTGCCCCGCCTGCTGCGCCGTGACCGTGAGCCCGGCGGCGGCGAACGGCCGGCCGTACTCGAACGGCTCCATCCGACCCAGCACCGCCCCGACGTCGTCCTCGTCGAACAGCGGCGGGTCGGGGGTGCGGCCGCGGCGCCGGTCGCGCTCGGCGTCCTCGTGCTGGATCTTCGCCGCGTCCAGCAGCAGGTGCTCGGCCAGCTCGATGGTGGCGGGCCGCGCGTGGATGCGCCCTCGGAACCCCTGCTTCACCAGCACCGGCAGGCGACCGGAGTGGTCGAGGTGGGCGTGGGTGAGCAGCACCGCGTCGACCGACGGCGGGTCGAACGCGAGCGGCTCGCGGTTGAGCGCGAACAGCGCCCGCGACCCCTGGAACGCTCCGCAGTCGACGAGCACCCGGGCCCCGCCGCCCTCGAGGAGGTGGCAGGACCCGGTGACCGTCATCGCCGCCCCGTAGGAGCGGACCAGCTCCGCCACCGGCTGGGGCCTAGCCCATGCCCACGGACTGCGTCTGCTGGAGCTTCTTGCCCTCCGTCTTCAACGCCGGGGCGACCATCACCTCGCACTTCTGGAAGCTCTGGATCGAGTCGTAGCCGCAGGTGGCGAGGGCGCTTCGCAGACCGCCGACGAGGTTGAGGGTGCCGTCGTTCTCGTGGGCGGGGCCGGTGAGGATCTCCTCCAGCGTCCCGATCGTCTGCGTCTTCACGCGGGTGCCGCGCGGCAGCTGCGGATGGAACGTCGCCATCCCCCAGTGGTAGCCGCGGCCCGGGGCCTCGGCGGCCTTCGCGAACGGCGAGCCGATCATGCAGGCGTCGGCGCCGCAGGCGATCGCCTTGGCCAGGTCGCCGGCGTACGCCATGCCGCCGTCGGCGATGACGTTGACGTACTGCCCCGTCTCGAGCAGGTGCTGCATCCGGGCGCCGGCGGCGTCGGCGATCGCCGTCGCCTGGGGCACGCCCACCCCGATCACCTGGCGGGTGGTGCACGCGGCGCCCGGGCCGACGCCGACCAGCACCCCGACCGCGCCGGTGCGCATGAGATGGAGGGCGGTGTGGTACGAGGCGCAGCCGCCGACGATCACGGGAACCGGCAGCTCGGCGATGAAGCGCTTCAGGTTGAGGGGCTCGGACACCGACGAGACGTGCTCGGCGGAGACCACGGTGCCCTGGATGACGAGGATGTCGAGGCCGGCGTCGAGCGCGACGTCGATGTAGTCGGTGACCTTCTGCGGCGTGAGGGACCCCGCGACGACCACGCCCTGGGCCTTGATCTCCCGGATCCGCTGGGCGATGAGCTCCGGCTTGACGGGCTCGCGATAGACCTCCTGGAGCCCGCGCGTGGCCTCGGGAACCGGCAGCTGCGCGATGCGCTCGAGCTCGGCGTCGGCCTCCTCGTACCGGGTCTGGATGCCCTCGAGGTTGAGCACCCCGAGCCCGCCGACCTTGCCGATGATCCCCGCCGTGCGGGTGTCGACCACGCCGTCCATCGCGGACGCGAGGATCGGCAGGTCGAACGTGTGCCCGTCGAGCCGCCAGCTCAGGTCGACGTCCTCCGGGTCGCGCGTCCGCCTGCTCGGCACGATCGCGATCTCGTCCAGCCCGTACGCCCTGCGTCCCTTCTTGCCCCGCCCGATATCGATCTCCACTCAGCGCCCCCCGGCCCGTCCGTCCGACCGCCCCCGGAAACGTGAAGACCCAGGCCCGAACGTGTCGAGGCCTGGGTCTTCGCCGGCGTTCATGGGTGCGGTGCGGTGCTCACAAGTCCTGATCGAGCGAGTGTAGCGGCGGCTTCGGCGGGACGCCGTGACAGTCGTGTCAGTCCTCCTCGACGACGACCTCCACGCGACGCATCAGCGCCTCCACGTCGGCCGGGTCGAAGACGCCCGCGCCGAAGCGCTGGGTGTTGGCGGCGCCGCACGCCACGGCGAGCGCGAGGGCCTTCTCGGGCGGCTGCTTGCCGTACCGGGCGGAGATGTAGCCGGCGAGCAGCGCGTCGCCGGAGCCGACCGTCGAGACCACGTCCATGCGCCGCGGCAGCCGTGCGCGGTAGGTGCGGCCGCGCTTGCCCTCCCCCGTGCGCACCCGGGCGACGCACCCGTCCTCATGGTGGATGAGGGCGGTCTCGGCGCCCATCTGGGTGAGG
Organism: Miltoncostaeaceae bacterium; assembly: GCA_035698305.1. Classification (GTDB taxonomy): domain Bacteria; phylum Actinomycetota; class Thermoleophilia; order Miltoncostaeales; family Miltoncostaeaceae; genus Miltoncostaea. The sequence continues at coordinate 10,027 of DASSBX010000533.1, forward strand.
GTGAGGGCGCCGTACGCCATGTCGTCCTCGTCGCTGAACTCGTGGCCCACGATCTCCTCGGCCTCGCGGACGTTGGGGCTCACGACCCCGGGGTCGGCGCCGAGCGCCGCTCGCAGCGCCGGGCCGGTGGCGTCGACGGCGGTCACGATCCCGTCGCGGCGCAGCTCGCGGAGCACCCGCTCGTACCAGTCGGTGGGGACGTCACGGGGGAGCGACCCCGCGAGCACGAAGACGTCGGCGCCGCGGGACAGGTAGCGGATCTTTGTGAGGAGCACGTCGAGCTCGGCGGCCTGGACGGACGGGCCCAGCTCGTTAATCTCGGTCTGCTGGTTGTTGGTGGGGTCGATCACCGCCGTGCTGGTGCGGGACTCCTCCTGGATGCGGACGAAGTCGTTGAGGATCCCCTCCGACGTGAGCTCCTCGATGATGTAGGTGCCGACCCGCCCGCCCGCGAGGCCGGTGGCGATGACCGGCTGGCCGAGCGTCTTGAGGGCGCGGGCGATGTTGACGCCCTTCCCGCCCGGGAGGCGCAGCGACCGCTCCGCGCGGTGGCGCGCCCCCAGCTGGACGTTCGGCACCCGGACGGTGCGGTCGAGGGCGGCGTTCAGGGTGACGGTGACGATCACGGGACGAGCTCCTCCCAGCCGGCGCGGAGACGGTCGAGGATGCCGGGACCGTCGGCTGCCTCCCCGGCGACGAGGTCCATTTGGCCGACGACGCGGTCGTTCTGACGGTAGGTGATCCCGCCGAGGACCTCCCCCTGCGCGACCGGCGGCTCGACCTCCTCCGGCGCGACGAGGGTGGCGGTGACGGGCTCGCCGAGCCGCAGGGGCGCGTCGAGGGCGGCGGCCGGGACGATGGGGATCGTCGCGCCGGGGACGCCGTCCACCTCGGCGCGCGCGACGACGGTGCCGGCCGCGATCAGACGCGCCCTGGCGTAGTTGGAGAAGGCGTCGTCGAGCAGGGTGCGGGCGTCGCGGGCGCGGATCTCCGAGCTGGGGGACCGGAGGGATGCGAGGTAGAGATCGACGCCCAGCCCGGAGCGGCCCGCGTGTGCGACGAGGGCGTACCCCGCGCCGTCGGTCATCCCCGTCTTCACGCCGTCGGCCTCGGGGTCGATGTCGAGTAGCTCGTTCTCGGATTCCAATTGGCGGAGTCCGAGGCCATTTGGACCGGGGATGCTGGCGCGGCGGCTCGACACCAGCTCCCGGAACGTGGGGTCGTCCATCGCCACGCGCGAGAGGGTGACGAGGTCGCGGACGGTGGAGTAGTGGCCGGGGGCGTCGAGTCCGTGGGGGTTGGCGAAGTGCGTGTGGCGCAGCCCGAGCTCCCGCGCCCGGGTGTTCATCATCTGGACGAAGGCCGCCTGGCTGCCGGCGACGCCGTCGGCGAGCGTCACCGCAGCATCGTTGCCGCTCGCCACCAGCAGTCCGGTGAGGAGGTCGCGCACGGAGAGCTGCTCCCCCTCCTCCAGGCGCGCCGTCGAGCCGCCGACGGCCACCGCCTCGGCGGGGACGGTGTACCGGTCGTCCAGATCGGCGCGCTCCAGCACGATCAGCGCGGTCATGATCTTGGTGGTGCTCGCCATGGGGAGCTCCCGGTCGGCGGCCCGCTGGGCGAGCGTCTCTCCGGTTGCCGGGTTCAGGACGATATACGCCGGCGCCGCGATCCGGGGTGCGGCGGCGAGCCCCGGCACGGCGGCGAGCAGGGTTGCCATGACGGCGAGGACCGCGAGCCGGCGGAGCACCGGCGGAGCCTAGCGGCACGGACGGAGGGAAACCCCCGACCGCGGCTGCGCCACCCGGGTCGCCCATCCCCACCGGGTCTCCGGCAACTGTCGTGCGGCGCCCGATGGGCGCCCGTGATCGCGACCGCGCCACCCCCAGCGGACGGCACGCTCCTGGCGGGGATCGACGCGGACCAGGGGCCGGTGCCCGGCTCCAGGGAGGCGCAGGACGGACCTGAGCGGCCGATGCTCGTGACGGCCGACGCTCTCGCCACGCGGGTGCACCGGGGCATGGACCCTGCGGACGCCCACGAGCGGACATCGAGCCCGCGGCGGCGTCTCGGCATCGAAGTTTCCTCCGCAGGGACGATAACGAGTTCGTCGGACGGATACGTGGAGGAGGAGCGCGGCGGCCCCGCCTGGGGGCCGGGCGGTTCCGCCTCGGGACCGGGCGGTTCCGCTTGCGGGCCGGGCCCCTCAGGGTCGTCGGCGCCGTCGTCGCGCCAGCGCCCTTCCCGGAACCACCGTCGCATCGTGCGGACCGAAGGCGGCCGGGCGGGGCTGGTCCGCTCGGCCTCGCGGTTGCGGAGGTCGGCGATGACCGCAACGGGGTCCTCCCCGGCCGCGAAACGCCGCTCCGCCTCGAGACGCACCGTCGGCCACGCGTAGGAGCCGGGCCTCGCGGGGGTGCCGGGGGCGATGACGAGCTGGTCCTCGAGGGCCGTGAGCGCCTGCGAGCGGCGGGCGGTGAAGCACCCCGCGGAGCGCCACACGTGCATGAGCGAAACCACGATGTCGCGCCCCGCCCGGCTGCGGAGGAACCCGGGATCGCGGTGCGCCGCGCAGAGCCACACGGACACCCCGCCGGGGAGGTGCAGCGGCGCCCGCTTCCCCTGGCCCTTGCCGACGCAGATCGCGCACGCCGGCGTCGACCCCAGGTTCGGTCCCTTGTAGAAGCTCCGCGCCACAACCAGACCGTGCCGCCCACCCGCGCACGGCTCAGCACCGACCTGTGCCCCGGAACGACCGGTTCGGCGTCACCCTCGGCGCGAATGGCCGCACGCGCGGCCAATTGGCCGCAGAGGAGGCGGGCCGGACTGGCGGGACGTCCCGGCCTGCCGGCCTCCTTCTCCCCTCCGCTCTCCTGAACCTCAGCCCCCCGAGACCTCCCAGAGGGTCTCGCGGAGTTCCTCGGCGGCGTGTCGGG
>DASSBX010000534.1:0-2598 GCA_035698305.1 Miltoncostaeaceae bacterium
GAGGACGGCACCGCCGATCTTGCGAGCGTCGCCCGCGGCCAGGCCGACAAGCTGGTCTCCCGCCACCCCCACGTCTACGGCGACGCCGTCGCGCGGTCGGCCGGCGGGGTGGTGGACCTGTGGGAGCGGCGCAAGCGCGAGGAGCGCGCCGACCAGGGGCTGTTCCATGACCTCCCCGTCGGCCTTCCCGCCCTCGCCTACGCCACCAAGACCCAGAAGCGCGCGGCCGCCGCCGGGTTCGATTTCCCCGACGTCGCGGCGGCCCTGGCGAAGCTGGACGAGGAGGCCGCCGAGCTGCGGGACGACCCCGGGGAGCGGGAGCTCGGCGACGTGCTGTTCGCCGCGGTGGGCGCGGCGCGGGCGGTCGGAGCCGACCCCGAGCTGGCGCTGCGGGCGTCCGCGCAGCGGTTCCGTGGGAGGGTGGAGCGGGCCGTGGCGTTGGCCGCCGCGGCCGGCGAGGACTTCGAGCGGCTCGCGCCGGAGGTGCAGATGCGCTGGTACGAGAGGGCGCGCGGATGATCGCGCGGACGCAGGAGTGGGCGGCGCTCCGGGCGCACGCCCGGCAGGTGGGGGACGTCCACCTGCGCGACCTGTTCGCCGGCGACCCGGCCCGGGGCGACGAGTTGGTGGTGCAGGCCGCCGACCTGCGCCTCGACTACTCGAAGAACCGGGTGAGCCGCGAGACCCTCGGCCTGCTGCTCGCGCTGGCGGAGCGGGCCGGCGTGCGCCGCCGGGCCCGGGCGATGGCCGCCGGCGAGAAGATCAACGTCACCGAGGACCGGGCGGTGCTGCACACGGCGCTGCGCGCCCCCCGCGACGCGGTGATCGAGGTCGACGGCCGCGACGTGGTGCCCGACGTGCACGCGGTGCTCGACCGGATGGGGGAGATCGCCGAGGCGGTCCGCTCGGGCGCGTGGACCGGGGCGACCGGGGAGCGCATCCGCACCGTCGTGAACATCGGGATCGGCGGGTCGGACCTGGGTCCGGCGATGGCCGTCCGCGCCCTCGCCGACCACGCCACGCCGGACATCGCGTTCGACTTCGTGTCGAACGTGGACGGCGACGACATCCGCGACGCGCTCGCCGGCGCCGACCCCGCCTCCACGCTGGTGATCGTGGTCTCCAAGACGTTCACGACGCTCGAGACGCTGTCCAACGCCCACGACGCCCGGCGCTGGATCGTCGGCGCGCTCGGCGAGGATGCCGTCCCGAGGCACTTCGTCGCCGTGTCGACCAACGCCGAGGGGGTCGCGGAGTTCGGCATCGACACCGCCAACATGGTCGGCTTCTGGGACTGGGTCGGCGGTCGCTACTCGGTCGACTCCGCCGTGGGGCTGTCGCTCGCGATCGCGATCGGCGACGCCGGGTTCCGCGAGTTCCTGGCGGGCTTCCGGGCCATCGACGAGCACTTCCTGAACGCCCCGCCGGCCCACAACCTGCCGCTCCTGATGGGGCTGCTGGGCGTGTGGAACGCCGACTTCCTCCACGCCGACACGCACGCGGTGCTGCCGTACAGCGAGCGCCTGGCCCGGTTCCCCGCGTACCTGCAGCAGCTCGACATGGAGAGCAACGGCAAGTCGGTGGACCTGGACGGCCGGCCGGTCGACGCGGGCACCGGCCCCATCGTGTGGGGCGAGCCGGGGACCAACGGGCAGCACGCCTTCTACCAGCTCATCCACCAGGGGACGCGCCTGGTGCCGAGCGACCTGATCGGCGTCTGCGCCCCCGCGGAGGAGGTGGGGGACCACCACGACCTGCTGATGGCGAACCTGTTCGCCCAGGCCGAGGCGCTCGCGTTCGGCAAGACGGCGGAGGAGGTCGCCGCCGAGGGGGTCGCCCCGCCGCTGGTGCCGCACCGGACCTTCCCGGGGAACCGTCCGACCAACGTGATCCTGGCGCCGCGGCTCACGCCGTCGGTGCTGGGCCAGCTGATCGCGGCCTACGAGCACAAGGTCTTCACGCAGGGGACGATCTGGGGGATCAACTCCTTCGATCAGTGGGGGGTCGAGCTCGGCAAGGCGCTCGCGAAGCGGATCGCGCCGGAGCTGACATCGGACGATCCGCCCGACCTGCAACACGACAGCTCGACCAACGCCCTGATCCGTCACTACCGGGCCACCCGGGGGAGGCATTGATGCAGCTGGGAATGATCGGACTCGGGCGGATGGGCGCCAACATCGTCCGTCGTCTGATGGCGGACGGCCACGAGTGCGTGGTCTACGACGTGAACGCCGACGCCATCGCCGAACTGGAGGCCGAGGGCGCCGTGGGCGCGCGGTCCCTGGAGGAGGTGGCGCAGAAGCTCAGCGCCCCCCGGGCGGCCTGGATCATGGTCCCCGCCGCATACGCCGGGGCCACCGCCGACGACCTGGGGCGCCACCTCGAGGCCGACGACACGATCATCGACGGCGGCAACTCGTACTACCGCGACGACATCGTCCGGGCCAAGGAGTTCGCCGAGCGGGGCATCCACTACGTGGACGTGGGCACCAGCGGCGGTGTCTGGGGACGGGAGCGAGGCTACTGCCTCATGATCGGCGGCGATCCCGCGGCGGTGCGCCGGCTCGACCCCATCTTCAGCGCCCTGGCGCCCGGCCG
>DASSBX010000535.1:0-18343 GCA_035698305.1 Miltoncostaeaceae bacterium
GCCGCTGCCCCGTCGCGTTCCGCCCGGCTCCGAAGGAGCCCTTCGTCTTTTCTGCGGGCCGGCTCTGGGATCCCGCGAAAAACGTGGCCGCCCTGTGCGAAATCGCCTCCGCGATCCCGTGGCCCGTGGTGGTGGCCGGCGACACGGCCGGACCGGATGGCGGCGGCCGCCCGATCGAGGGAGTCGAGCTGCTCGGCCGCATCGAGCCCGCGCGCATGCGCGACTGGCTCGCGCGCGCGTCGATCTACGCGATGCCCGCGCGGTACGAGCCGTTCGGCCTCTCGGTTCTCGAGGCGGCGCTCTCAGGCTGCGCGCTCGTCCTCGGCGACATCCCGAGCCTGCGCGAGGTCTGGGGCGAGGCGGCGCTCTACGCCGACCCGTTCGACGACGGCGCGCTGGCCGCGGCGCTGCGGCGCCTGGCCGGCGACGCGGCGCTGCGCGAGCGGATCGCGGCGGCCGGCCACGAGCGCTGGCGCGGCCACGGCTCCCCCCGGGCGGCGGCCTCCGTCCTGCGCGACGCCCTCCTGTCCCTAACCTTGCGGTCGTGAGCGCCTCCACGATCACCGCCCACGATTGGGGGGACGCGCCCGAGGCGTTCGGGCCGCGCCACGACTTCCGCGAGGCCCTGATCCTGCGGCGGCTGCTGCCGGCGCTGCCCGGCCCGGCGCTCCTGAACGCGGGCTCGGGCGCCGGGAGCCTGACGCTGAAGCTGGTCGACGCGGGGCTCTCGGTGACGTCGATCGACGCCAGCGCGCGGTTCTGCGACTGGACCCGGGCCGCGCTCGCGGCCCGCGGGGCGCTCGAGGGCAACCCGGTGGCCACCGGCGACCTCCAGCGCCTGGACCTGCCGGACGCGGCGTTCGACGCGGCCGTCTGCGCCGAGGTGCTGGAGCACCTGGACGACGACGCCGCGGCCCTGGCCGAGCTGGCCCGGGTGCTGCGGCCCGGCGGGCTGCTGATCGTGACCGTCCCGGCGAACCCGTACCGCTACGACTGGACCGACCAGTGGGCGGGCCACCGCCGCCGGTACACCGTCGGGATGCTGGAGGAGCGCATGCGCGACGCGGGGTTCCCCGACGCCCGCGCCCAGGGGTGGGGCTTCCCGCTGACGGGGCTGTACCACCGCCAGGTGTACCGCCGCGCCCTGCGGCGGCGGATCGCGTCGGGCGGCGGCTCGGCCAACCTGGGCGCGCCGCCGAGGCTCGCGTCGCGGATCGTGCGGGCCGCGCTCGAGATCGACGCCGCCTTCGTCGGTCGCCGCCCCGGGTATCACGGCCTGCTGGCCGTCGCGCACCGGCGTGACGACCCCGCCTGAGGTCGCCGCCCCCGCCTCCGCGAGCCCCCTGCGCCGCTGGGGCGGCCTCGCGGCCGGCCTCCTCGTCCTCGGGTTCCTGGCGTGGGCGCTGGTGGACGGATGGCAGGCGGTCTCGGAGTACGAGTGGGACCTCGACCCGTGGCTGTTCGGCCTCTCCTGCCTGGTCCTGGCGGTCTTCTACCTGATGTCGGGCGCCGGCTACACCGCGATCCAGGACGACATGCACCACCCGGGGCCGCCCCGCCGGGTGACGATGGCGATCTGGGCGAAGTCCCTGCTCGGCCGCTACGTCCCCGGCAACGTGCTGATGGTGCTGGGGCGGGTGGTGCTGGCGTACGAACGCGGCGTCCCCCGCCGGGTGACGCTCGGCGCGACGGCCTACGAGCAGGTCCTGACGATCGGCGTGGCCGCCCTCGCGGCGGTGCTCTACGTCGCGTTCTACGCCGGCGAGGACCGCGACGCGGGGCTCTGGTTCCTGGCCCTCGTCCCCCTGGGGCTGGTGTTCCTGCACCCGAAGGTGTTCGGGCCGCTCACGTCGTGGGCGCTGCGCAAGGCCGGGCGCGAGCCGCTGCCGCGCCTCATCCCGGTCGGCCGGCTGGTGGCCCTGCTCGGCTGGTACGCGCTGGTGGCGCTGGTGCTCGGGGTCGGCGTCTGGCTGGGCGTGCGCGCGGCCGCGGGCCCCGACGCGGGCGGCGTCGCGGAGGTCGGCCTGGCCTTCCTGCTGTCGTTCGCCGTGTCGATGGTGGCGTTCATCTTCCCGTCGGGCCTCGGGGTGCGGGAGGGCGCGTTCGCGCTGGCCCTGGCGCAGAGCCTGCCCACCGGCGTCGCGGTGGCGCTGTCGGTGGGCACCCGCGTGCTGCTGACCGTGGTGGAGCTGGCCGTGATCGCCGTCCTCGCCGTCCTCGGCCGCGACCGGTGACACGCCCGACGGCCGCCGTCGTGGCGATGATGACGGTGTACGCGGGGCTCTTCTCCTTCCTCTCCGTGCAGCGCCAGCGCGCCTTCTGGACCGGCCGCTTCGACGTGGGGAACATGGTCCAGGCGGTCTGGAGCACGGCCCAGGGGCGCCCGCTCGAGACGACCGACACGCTCGGCCGCCAGTTCACCCGGCTCGGCGCCCACGTCGACCCGGTCCTGGTGCTGTTCACCCCCCTCACGTGGACGGGGCACCTGCCCGAGGCCCTGCTGGTGTCGCAGGCGGTCATCGTCGCGACCGGCGCGCTCCCCGCGTTCCTGCTCGGCCGCCGCTGGCTCGGCGACGACCGCCTGGCGGTGGCCGCGGCGGCGGTGTACCTGCTCTACCCGCCGCTCATGTGGACGACGGTCGCCGAGTTCCACCCCGTCACCCTCGCCGCCCCCCTGCTGCTGTGGTGCATCTGGGCCGCCGAGGAGCGCCGCTACACGGCGCTCACGATCCTGGCGGCCCTCGCGATGCTCACCAAGGAGGAGGTGGGCCTGGCCCTGGCCGTGCTCGGCGTGTGGATGTTCGTGCGCGGCACGGGCCGCCGGTACGGGCCGGTGCTGGCGGTCGTGTCGGTGGCGTGGGTGGCGTTCGCGATGAAGGTGGTGATCCCCCACTTCAACGACGGCCGCGGCACGGAGTTCTCGAGCCGCTACGACGTGGGCTCCCCGTGGGAGGCGGTGCAGTGGGTGGCCGGCTACGACCGCATCAGCTACCTCGGCGCCCTGCTCATCCCCCTGCTGCTGCTGCCGCTGCTGGCCCCGCTGCTGGCGGCGGGCGCGCTCCCGGAGGTGCTCATCAACGTGCTGGCCGAGTACTTCCCCCAGTACTCGATCCAGTTCCAGTACGTCGCGGTGATCGTGCCGTTCCTGGTCGCCGCCGCGATCCTGGGCCTCGCGCGCCTGCGCCGCCGGCCGCCGGCGTTCCTGGCCCCGGCGATGCGGCGCACGGGGGCGGTGGCGGCGGTCTGGGTGGGGACGGTCGCGCTGTCGGGGGTGTACCTGGGGCCGCTGCCGTGGTGGGGCGCGATCCCAGCGGTGGGGTCGGACGCCCGCACCGAGCAGTACCGGGTGACCGACCACTCGCGCGCAATGGCCCGCGCGACGGCGCTGATCCCCGACGACGTGCCCGTCTCGGCGGGCAACCTCTTCGGGTCCCACCTCTCGGAGCGCGAGCGCGTGTACACCTTCCCCGTGATCGGCGACGCCCGGTGGATCATCGTCGACGCCAGGCGGCCCTACCTGGCCGACCGGCTGCTGCCGCGCGCCCACGCTGCCCGCCTGGCCGCGCTGGCGGCGCGGCCCGACATGGAGCGGGTGTTCCACGAGGACGGGGTGTCGGTGTTCCGCCGGGTGGGTCCGTGATCGGCCGCCGCGCCGCGGGCGCGCTGCTGCTCGGGCTGGGCGCGGCGATGGCGGCGCTGCCGGCGTTCGGCTGGTACTCGGCACCCCCGGCGGGCGCCCCCACCCACGCGACCGGCTTCGCCGGCGCGGGGCAGCTGTGGCTGCTGCCGGCGCTCGGCGCCCTGGTGGTGCTGGCGGCGGCGCTCCAGCTCTCGGCGCGCCCGGCGGGGGCGGCCGCGACCGCGCGCCTGGCGGGGGGCCTGGCGGCCGCGTGCGGCGCGGTCGCCCTGGGGCTGTCGCTGTGGGCGGTCGCCGACCCCCGGCTGGACGTGGTGGTCGGTCCGCCGGGCGGCCCCGCCCGCGTGTCCGCCGCGATCGACCTGGATGCCGCCGCCGTGGTCACGCCGGTGGTGGCCGGCGCGGTGCTGCTGGTCGGCCTGGGCCTGGCGCTGTCCGGCCGCCGCCGGTGAGCCGGATCGCGGGCCCGCCCCGGGCCCCCCTGGTGGCGTGGGTCGCGTCGCGGGCGCTGGTCGTCGGCGCCGCCGTCGTCCTGAGCGTGCTGCTGGGGCTGCCGGAGCGCGGTGTCGACCCGTACGTGCCCGACTGGCTGTCGCTGCTCGGCGGCTGGGACGCCACCTGGTACCTGGACGTCGCCCGCCACGGCTACGCGCACGACATGGGCCAGGTCGGAGAGATCTACACCAACCTGGCGTTCTTCCCGCTCATGCCCGCGGTCATGGCGGCGGCGATCGTTATCGGCGCGAACCCGTTCATCGCCGCCGTGGTGGTCGCGAACCTCGCGTTCGGCGGGGCGCTGTGGGCGCTGTGGGCGCTCACGCGCGGCCGCTCCGGCGCGCCCGCGGCCGACCGCGCGGTCTGGACCCTGGCGCTGTTGCCGCCCGCGCTCTACTGCTCCATGGCCTACACCGAGGGCCTCGCCCTGGCGGGCGCGATCGGCGCGGCCCTCGCGGCGGTGCGGCACCGCTGGGCGGCCGCCGGCCTGCTGGCCGCCGTCGCCGCCCTGAGCCGCCCCACCGGCGGGATCGTGGTGCTCCTGCTGATCCTGCTGGCGGTGCGCGAGCCCTCGCCGGGACGGTGGCGCCGCATCGCCCTGGCGGCGGCGCCGAGCATCCTCGCCGTGGGGGCGTTCCTCGCCTGGATGGCCGCCGCGCGCGGGTCGGCCCTGCTGCCGCTCGAGGCGCAGCGGGCGTGGGACCGCGGGCAGCTCGGGATCGGGATCGTCACCGACATGCCGCGCGAGCTCGCCGCCGGGTGGGACCTGGTGCGCGACGCCCACTTCACGGCCGCGTGGACGGCCACGGCGCGCGACCTGGCGTTCCTGGTGCTCTACGCCTGGCTGCTGGTGCGGCTGTGGCGGCGCGAGGGCGGCCTGCGCTCCCCGTGGGTGGCCTACTCGGCGGCGGTGCTGGCGATCCCGCTGTCGAGCGGCACGATCCAGTCGTTCGCGCGCCTCGGCCTGCTGGCCTTCCCCCTGGTGTGGCCGCTGGCCGACTGGGTGTACGCGCGGCCCGGCCGCCCGCGCATCGCGGCCGCCGCGGCGGCGGTGCTGATCGTGGTGCTGGTGGCCCAGCTGGAGATCAGATCGCCCTGAGCACCGCGACCACGGGGTCGTGATCCGACAGCCGCAGCCGCCGCGTGCGGCCGGCCCACGAGACGCCGACCTCCCGGGCCCCCGCGTCCAGGCGGTGCGGGGCCTCCACGGTCTCGAGGCCGCGGTGGACGATCCGGTCGATCCCGATGCCGCCGCCCGGCGCGGCGCCATCCCAGCCGTCGGCGGCGAGCGCCGCCAGCGCCGGGTGCGAGGGCGGCGCGTTCAGGTCGCCGGCCATCACGGCCGGCCGGTCGCCGGCGGCGTCCCGGACGGCCGCCGCGGCGCGGGCGATCTCGCGGCCCGTCACCTCGGGCTCGCGGGCGTTGTGGCAGTGGACGCTCCCCGCCACCAGCTCCGCGCCGCCGGCCATCCGCACCCGCGCCAGCACCAGCCGGCGCGGCTCCGGGATCCACCGGGCCAGCTCCCCGCGGGTCAGCCGCAGGTCGCGCGCGTCGCGCAGGATCGCCCGGGGCGGGTTCAGGCGCACCGACGCCCGGCTGCCCGGCACCAGCGCCAGCCGGGGCGCCACCAGCAGGGCGTTGACGTTGCTCTCGTGGGTGCGCCACAGGTCGGGGTTGCGCTCCGCCAGGGCGTCGCGCAGCCACGCCGGGCCGATCAGGGGGCCCGTCGCGGTCCACACGGCCGCCATCCCGGTGGCGTGGGCCACCTCGCGGAGGCCGCGCCGCGACACCTCCTGCACGGCGCACACGTCGGGCGCCCACGCGCGGATGCGCGCCGCCATGTGCCCGGTCAGCTTCCGGTTGAGGTGCACGTGGGCGCCGTCCTCCTCGGGACGCCGCAGCCACGTGGAGCGGCGGGTGGCGCCCAGGCCGGGCAGCCCGTCGCGGCCGTGGAAGAGGTTCCAGGTCATGATCCGGATCGTCTCGGGCGGCACGGCGCGGAGGTTCGTCTCTTGCGAACGGCGGCGCAAGCGTGAACAGTCCCGGGGTGCCCGAGCCCCCGTCCCGCGTCGCGCGGCCGCGCCTCGCCGTGGCCTTCTGGACGGTGGCCGTCCTGGCCTACGCCCTGCTCGGCGCCTTCCACCAGCCGTTCTTCCTGCTCGGCTTCTGGGAGTCCATCCCGTACCTGCTCCTGGTGACCTGGATCGCCGGGCGCCTCTTCCCGCGGCCCGTCCCGCCGCTCCCCCCGCGGGACGGCCGTTGAGCTGGGCCGCACACGACCTCGAGCCCTACCTCTTCCGCGCCAAGCTCGGCGGCGTGGTGAGCCTGCCGTTGTGCCTGCTGGGCAGCTACTCCCCCGACATCGCGACGAAGTGGGCCGTCTACGGCCTCGGGTGGTCCGGCCACGAGAAGCTCGTGGACGACCCGGTCGAGCTGCACCGCGGCTTCCCGGGCGTCGGGTTCACCCACTCGCTGCTGTTCGGCGTGGTGATCGGCGCCCTCGTCCTGCTGCTCAGCAAGAACTGGATCTGGGCGTTCTCGTTCATCCTCGGCAACTGGGCGCACGTGTTCTCGGACACGCTCGACTCGGTCGGCGTGATGCTGTTCTTCCCGTTCACCGAGTGGCACCTGCACCTCGACGTCTGGCAGTACGTGGGCCAGGCGGGGCGCAAGGAGGACGCGATCGCGTACTACACGTCGCTCGGCGGGGTGTGGGACATCCTGTGGGCGGTGTGGCTGTCGTTCAACTGGCGCATGTTCACGGCGCACCACTTCCACACGGAGATCGTCCCGCGCGACACGTTCTGGCTGTGGCTGCGGACGAAGGCCAGCGACTCGGTGATGCTCACGATCTACCGGGCGAGCGCCTTCTTCGGGGTCGCGTCGATCATCGGCTGGTACATCTGGGCCCTGTTCATCAACGACTTCCACGCGGCGCTCGACTGGAGCATCGGCGGCCCCCAGTGGGCGCCGCGGATCGGGCCCCCGTAGCTCAGCGCCGCAGCGGCGCCGGGACCGGCGAGCTGGCGCAGCCGCCCTGGCTCCCCAGCACCGCGCCCACGAACGTGCCGAGGCGCACGTCGAAGCCCAGCCGCACCACGCCGGGCCGCTCCACCCGCAGGTCGGTCCCGAAGGGCTCGCGCGGCTCGGCGCACGCGGTCCCCCGCTCCACCTGCCAGTACGGCGTGTAGCGCAGCCGCAGGCGGTACGTCCCCGGCTCCTTCACGTCCAGGGTGATGTTGGTGGAGGTCAGGGCGAGCACGGAGATGCCGTCGGCGGGCGTGGCGATCGGCACGGCGTCGGGCACCTCGTACACGGTCCAGCCGCCGATCCGGGCGACGCGGTCCAGGCCGGAGTAGCCGGACATGAGCAGCTTGGCCTCGGCGCGGGCGCTGTAGTCGAGCGGATCGTCGGGCAGGAACACCCAGCGCACGCCCGTGCGGTGCAGCCACGTGACGTAGCGGCGCGGGGTGAGGTCCTCGTACAGAGCCTGGTTGGCGGGGAAGTCGTCCTGGCGGAACCAGCCGCGCGCCAGCGGCACGCCGCGCCGCGCCAGGTAGTAGGCCTCCCAGTTGTCGGCGGTCGCGACCACCTGGACGCGGTGGTCCATGTCCGGGTGCTCCTCCAGCCAGGCGATGACCGGGTACCAGAAGCGCTCGTCCTGGGCGCGCGAGTCGGCGGCGGTGCGCCACCCCGCCACGGCGGGCAGCGCCTGCCACATCAGGGCGACCGCCAGCAGCGACACGGCGATGCCGCGGGGCCGGAAGCCGCGGGCGGCGAGGGGCAGCAGCAGCAGCGGGACGCCCATCAGCAGCATCAGCCGCACCGCGTTGCCCCCGAGCGGCGACGACAGCGCGAAGGCCGCCGCGCCGAGGGCCGCGTAGCCGACGAACACGGCCTGCAGCGGGCGCTGGTCGGGCAGCCCGCGGGTCAGGAGCAGGCCCGCGATGCAGAAGCCGGCGATCGCGAGCGCGTCCTTCGGGTCGAACGGGTAGCGGGCGCCGTCCGCCGAGAAGCCGCGCAGCAGAACCAGCTGGGAGCCGGCCACCACCGCCGCGCCGGCGGCGACCGCCACGTTGCCGGGCCGGCGCCACCACCCGCGCGTGGCGGCGCCCACCGCCACCAGCACCACGAGCAGGAACGCCAGCGCCAGGGGGTGGGCCAGGGCGGTCAGCACGATCCCGAGCAGGGCGAGGGCCCGCCGGCCGAGCTCGAGCGCCAGGAGCGTGCCGAGCGCGAGCGCCAGGCCCATCAGGAACGGGTAGGTGCCGGCGACGGCGCCGAGCGGCACCAGCAGGGCGAACGCCACCGACGGCACGGCAGCGATCTGGGGCCAGCGGCGGCGCAGCAGCGCGGCGAACGCCGCGGCCGCACCGGCGCACGACGCGCTCACCGCGAGCGTGGTCCCGGCGAGCGCGGCGAAGGGGTAGAAGATCAGGCTGTAGTTGACCTGGGCGTAGCGGCCCGAGTACCAGAAGTTGTCCCAGAGCTGCCAGCCGTTGTCCCGCCAGGCCTGGGTCAGGTACAGGTGCGCGGCCTGGTCCCCGCCGGGGGGGCCGAACAGCAGCAGCGCCGCGGTGACGAGCCCGGCCACGGCAGCGGCCCCGAGCGGCGTCGCGGCGGCGGCCATCGACCGCCGGCCCCACGTCCGCGCCACCCGTCGCGCCTGCGCCATCATCCCGGGGGGTACCCCCCTTCCGTCACCCGCGATCCTACGGCGTCGTGGGTGGCGGGGCGGGGGGCGTCGTCGGGGGCGCCGGCGGCGGCGTGGCGGGCGGCGGCGGGGTGGGGCTCTGGACCGGCGGCGCGACGGTGGTCACCGGCGGAGCCGGCGTCGCGGGCCCGGCCGAGCGGTCGGTGCCCGGCGGCGGGCGCTGGGAGGTGGTGGTGCCCTCCGACTCGGTCTCCTCCGTGGAGGCGGCGGACGACGCGGCGGCGGCGCTCGCCGCCAGGGCGGCGGCCGAGCGGGTGAAGTTGCTGCTGAACGGCGACCACGTCATCGGGTCGTCCGGGAGCGGGAACGACTCCGAGCCGCCGTCGCGGTCGACCACCACGCGCATGAAGTCGCCCCAGATCAGCGCGGGGAACGACCCGCCCTGCACGGTGATCCCGTGGACGCTGGTCATGAACCGGGTGGTGCCGTCCGCGTTCGGGTAGCCCACCCAGACCGCCGTGGAGTACTTCGGCGTGTAGCCGACGAACCACGCGTCGCGGAAGTCGTCGGTGGTGCCGGTCTTGCCGGCCACCGGCACGCCGATCTGGGCGTTGCCGCCCGTCCCGCCCGTCACGTTGTTCTGGAGGATGCGCGTGACCTCGTAGGCGACGCCGTCCGAGAAGACCCGCTTGCGCTCCGGCTTGAAGCGGTCGACGTCGCCGTTCGGCTTCACGATCTTGGTGATCGCGATCGGCGTGACGCGGTTGCCGCCGTTCGACAGCGGCGCGTAGGCCGTGGCCATGTCGAGCGGGGTGACGCCGCCGGCCCCGAGGCCGATCGACGCGACGTCGGGCAGCTTGCGCGCCTTCGACACCCCCATGTCGTACGCCGTCTGGATGACCTTCTTGGGGCCCACGTCCAGCGTGAGCTGCTGGAAGACGGAGTTGTCGGAGCTGAGCGTGGCCGTGGCGATCGGGATCGCGCCGCGGTAGGTGTTGGAGTAGGTGGAGACGTCGATGGGGCCGTACTGCCGGTCGACGAAGTCCAGCTTCTTCGACGCGTACAGGGTGGTGTACGGGTTGATCCCCTCGCGGATGGCCTCCGTCAGCACGAACGTCTTGAACGTCGAGCCCGGCTGGCGCACCGCCTGGGTGGCGAAGTTGAACTGGCTCTCGGCGGAGAACTTCACGCTCGACGCCATCGCCCGGATGTAGCCCTTCTGCGAGTCGACCATCACCACCGCCGACGCGGGGTCGTCGTCGTAGTAGAGGTTCTCCTTGATGGCGTTCCGCGCCGCCGACTGCAGGGCGGGGTCGATCGTCGTGTAGACCTTGAACCCGCCGGTCTGGACCCGTTTCTCGCCGTAGCGGTCGATCAGCAGCTGGCGGACGTACTCGGTGAAGTACTCCTCGCGCTTCGCCTTGTAGGCGGTGCCCCGCTTCAGGGCCAGGCCCGACTTCTTGGCCTTCTCGGCGAGCTCGGCGCTGATGTAGCCCTGCTCGGCCATCTCGTCGAGCACCAGGTTGCGCCGGGCCTTCGCCGACTCGGGGTTGGCGAACGGGTTGTAGCTGCTCGGCGCCTGCGGCAGGCCGGCGAGCAGCGCGGCCTGCTGGAGGTTGATGTCCCAGACGTCCTTGTCGAAGTACGTGAGCGAGGCGGCCTGCACGCCGACGGCGTTCTGCCCGTAGAACACGCCGTTCAGGTACTTCGCCAGGATCTCGTCCTTCGTGTACCGCTCCTCGTACTGGTAGGCGAGGTACGCCTCCTCGATCTTCTTCGAGATCGTGCGGCCCGCCTGCGGGTCGTAGAGGTTCTTGATGAGCTGCATCGTGATCGTGCTGCCGCCCTGGCTGGCCGACCCGCTCTCGAGGTCGCGCCAGGCGGCGCCGAGCAGCCGGTAGTAGTCGACCCCGTCGTGCTCGTAGAAGCGCTTGTCCTCGATCGCGACGGTCGCGTCCTTCAGCACCTGCGGGATGCGGCGGCTCGCCACGACCGTGCGGTTGGTGACCCCGGCGACGATGCCGAGGAGCTTGCCGTTCTTGTCGTAGATCCGGGTGTTCTGGCCGAGGCGGATCTCCTTGAGGTCCCCCTCCTTCAGGTTGAGGTCCTGGGCGACCGAGTGGACGGCCAGCGCGGAGAACAGGACGATCCCGCCGAACAGGGCGACCAGCGACCCGCAGACGATGAGGGCGAGGTTCGCGCGCCTGCGGTGGCGCTTGCGCACCCGGCCGCGCCGCCGTCGCCGCAGGTCGCTCACGGGCAGCTCACCGGCCGGATGTTCCAGGCCACGCGGCCCGTCGGGTAGTCGAGCACGCCGATGGGCTGCAGCGGGCCGCCGGCGCAGACCCGGCCGCGCACCACCCACCCGAGCCGCGACAGCGGCGTGGCGACCGCCCGCTCGGGCGCGGGCTCCACGCCGCCCTCGGGCGCCGGCACGCGGAACGGCCCGTCCATGTAGACGAGGTCGACCGACCGGGCCTCGGGACGGCTGGCCCAGACGTCACGGGCACGCGTCAGCGCGGCATCCTCGCCGCCGAGCCGGGCGCCGCGTGACAGGCGCACGGCGTGATAGACGAACTCCCATCCGCGATCCAGCCTGGCAATCCCGACCTCCGCTCCCCCGGGTCCGTCCGCGTAGTGCTCGGCGATGAGCGTCGGCGCCCACACCACGCACGCGAGGACCGCAACGATCGTCCCGGTGACGACCCTTCGGCGCGTCACCCGTCGTCCCCCGCCGGTGTCCGCCGCATGAAGGACGCGATCATAGCGCCGGGATCCGGGATCCCATGAGCGCCGCGGTGCGCGTGGAGGCCGTGCTGCTCGACGCCTACGGCACCCTGGTGACGCTCGACGACCCGGCGGGGCGCCTCGGCGCCCTGCTCGCCGCGGAGGGCCATCACCACCCGCCCGACAGGGTGGCCGCTGCGCTCCGCGCGGAGGTGCTCCACTACCGCGCCCACCACGACGAGGGACGCGACGGCGCGAGCCTCGCGTCCCTTCGGCTCAGGTGCGCGGCCGTTCTTGCCGAGGGGCTCGGCGATGACGTGCCCCCGCTCCCGCGCCTGACGCAGATCCTGGTGGACGCCCTCCGGTTCCGCCTGCTCCCGGACGCGACGCCCGCGCTCGACGCGCTGGGCGACGCCGGTCTGCGCCTCGGCGTGGTCAGCAACTGGGACTGCGGCCTGTCCGGCGTGCTCGACGCGCTGGGCGTGGGCGACCGCTTCGACGTGGTGGCGGCCAGCGCGGTCGTCGGCGCCGGGAAGCCCGACCCCGCGATCTTCCAGCACGCCCTCGACGCGCTGGGCGTGGCCCCCGCCGCGGCGCTCCACTGCGGCGACCTGCCCGCATACGACTGCGCCGGGGCGGCGGCGGCGGGGATCCGCGCGGTGCTCATCGACCGGGCCGGTGGCGCGGCTCCCGGCCCCTGCCCGATCATCGCCGCGTTGCCCGAGCTCGTCCCGCTGGCGGTGCCCGCGGAGGGGTCGTGACAATGGCAAACGGAAATTGCGTGCTTGCGCCATCCGTTCGGTGTATCGTGCCGAGCGGCGGAATCCCTCTCCGCAGACGTTGCATCGTGCGTCCGAAGGTTCGCCCGTGATCTGCTCGTCCACGACGTCACGCCCCGCCGGCCTCGCGGCCTGGCTCCGCGTGCTCGTGGTCGCCCTGCTGGTCGCGTTGGCGGTCCCGGCGATCGCGATGGCCGACGAGGGGACGACGGGCGGCGCCGCGACGGCCGAGCAGCCCGCCGCGACGGGGCAGCCCCCGGTCGCGACGGAGACGGCCGCGACGGCCGAGCAGTCCGCCGCCACCCAGCCGGCGCCGACTCCCGTCGAGGAGCCGCAGCAGCCGGTCGCCGAGACACCCGCCCCGGCGGCGACGGAGCCCACCGCGACCGAGCCGGTCGCGGAGCAGCCCGTCTCGCAGGAGCCGGCGGCCCCGCCCGCGGTCGAGGAGCCGGCGCCGTCCGCGCCGCCCGCGCCCTCGGCGGGCACCCCGGTCATCGACATCCCGCTCCCGGTCATCGAGCTGCCCGAGATCCAGATCCCGCTGCCGGTCATCCCGGAGGTGCTCCCCGGCCAGCCGCCGGCGCCCGCCGGCGAGACGGCCGCGCCCGTCCCGGGCGTGGGCGAGCTGGTGCCGGTCCTGATCGCGCCCGAGGCGCCGCGGCAGCCGACCATCGGCACCATCGCCCCGGCACCGCCCCCGAAGGCGGTCATCCCGCCCGCGCCCGCCGTCCCCGCGACGGTGGCCGTCTCCGCGCAGAAGCCCGACCCCGTGACGTCCCTCGACCTCGGCCCGCCGCCCGGCCTGGGTGGTGCCGACCCGATCTCGCAGGCGTCGCGGGTGGCGGTGGATGGTGCGGCGGCGTCGGCGGCGGCGTCGGTGCCGTTGCGGGGGAATCTGATCTCGTTGGATCCGTCGTCGGCTCCTGTGGCCGCCCCGGTGGTGGCGGGGTCGGCGGTGGCGGGGTCGGCGTTCGGGGTGGAGGATGCGACGGCGCGGATCGCGGCGCCGCAGTTGGTGTCGCCGGTGGGTCCGGCGCCGGCGCAGAGTCTGTTGGCGGTGTTGGCGTCCTACATCCTGCCGGGGTCGGGTCCGGTGCCGGCGGGGATGATCTTCGTGTTGGTGATGCTCGGGGTGATCCTGTTGGCGGCGTGGGCGCCGCGGCCGGGTGGGTCTGAGCGGATCTGGTTGTCGGGGCTGTTGGGTCCTGGCAGTGGTCACGGCCTGGCGGTGCGTCGGCCCGGTTAGTCCGACCCTGGCCCCTGGGCGAGGTGCGTCTGCATCCAGCGCCCGGTGTGGCCCGTTCGCGTCCTGCGTCACCCGACCGTGTCGGGTGGTGCGTGTTCATCCGCGTTCGTGAAGGGGTTGGAAGTGATTCAGCCGATGCAGATCCTGGTGTTGGGGCCGGAGGGGTTGGGCCGGTCGGCGCTTGAGGAGACGTTGACCCGGCTCGGGTATGTGGTGATGGCGGCGGAGGCGCGTCCGGATGGGCGGGCGCCGGCGTCGGGGGACATCGTGATGTTGGACCTGCGGGGTGAGGACGCCGATTGGGTGGGGTTGGCGGAGGGGCTGCAGACCGATGAGCGGCCGGTGATGATCGTCTCGGAGCGTCCGCGGCGTCTGATGCGGGCGCTGTCGGGGCGTGCGGCGGGGACGATGGTGATGACCGGCTCGGAGTCGGACGCCGGCTACAAGGTGGCCCTGTCGGTCTGCCAGGCCCTGCGCTCCAACGCGCTCGCCCGCGCCGCCATGGCCCCCCGCAACGGCGCGGCCGCCCGCGTCGCGGCACTGTGAGGCCCGGCATGTCGCCCGGGCCTCACGGATGGATCGAGGTGCCCGATACCCCCTCGCGGCCTCGTGGCCGGCGCGGGGGGGCGGGCACGGCGGTCGCGGCGCCGGCTACCTCGCCAGGCTGGCGAAGCGCAGGAACGTCGCGATCGCGTCCTCGAACGACTCCTCGCACCCGCCTTCGCCGTCCTGCATGCAGGTGCGAAAGCGCTCGGAGATCAGGTGGAGCCCGACCTGATCGATCGCCGCCTTGATCGCGGCGAGCTGGGTGAGGACCTGCTGGCAGTCGGCCCCCTCCCCCAGCATGCGCTGGACGCCGCGCAGCTGGCCCTCGGCGCGGCGGAGCCGGACCACCAGCTGATCCGGGGCCGGGTGGGGGGGCGCGGTCGCCATCGCTAGTGACCGCACCCGCAGGAGCCGCCGCAGCAGCCCCCGCCGCCGCCGCCGAACCCGACCACGGACGGCGCGCCGTCACCGGAGCTCGGACGGGCGGTCACGAAGCCGGTGAACAGCTGCCGGGCCTCGGCGGCGCCGCACTCCGGGCACACGCGGTCGTCGTCGCGCAGGAAGCCCTGCCGGAACGCCTCGAACCGGTGGTCGCAGGCGGTGCAGGCCAGGTCGTAGCTGGGCACGCGCCTACTCCAGGCCCAGGGCGCGCTCGAGCTGCGCCTTCGGCATGGCGCCGACGGCGTGCCGCGCCAGCTTGCCGTGCTCGAACAGCCCCAGGAACGGGATGCCCTGCACGTTGTAGCGCTGCGCGATCTCGGCGTGGTCGTCCACGTTGAGCTTGCCCACCACCAGCTGGCCGTCGCGCTCCTTCGCGATCTGCTCCACGACGGGGCTGAGCATGCGGCACGGACCGCACCACTCCGCCCAGAAGTCGACGAGCACCGGCTTCTCGTTGTCCAGGACGGTGCCCTGGAAGTTGTCCGCCGTGATCTCGAGCACATCCTCTGCCATCTATCGGTCCTTTCCGGTCGCGAGGGCCTCGGGGGGCGCCTCGATCTCGGTCGCGTCGCCGGCCTCGAGCCAGCGCTCAACGTCCATGGCGGCCATGCAGCCGCTCCCGGCCGCGGTGATCGCCTGCTTGTACTCCGTGTCCTGCACGTCGCCACAGGCGTGTACGCCCTCGACGCTGGTGCGGGTCCCGTCGGTGACGATGTAGCCCGCGTCGTCCATCTCCAGCTGGCCGCGGAACAGCGACGTGTTCGGGTCGTGGCCGATCGCGACGAACATCGCGGCGGCGGGGATGTCCTCCAGCTCGCCGGTGACGGTGTCGCGCACGCGGACTGCCTCGACCTTCTCCGCGCCCACGACCTCCTCCACCGCGGCGTTCCAGCGCACGGAGATCCTCTCGTGGGAGAGGGCGCGATGGGCCATGATCGGCGAGGCGCGGAACTGGTCGCGACGGTGCACGATCGTGACGTGCGAGGCCATGCGGGCCAGGAACAGCGCCTCCTCCATGGCCGAGTCGCCGCCGCCGACCACCACCATCGGCCGGTCGCGGAAGAAGAAGCCGTCGCAGGTGGCGCACGTCGACACGCCGAAGCCGCGCAGTCGCGTCTCGCTGGGCAGGTCGAGCCATCGGGCCGACGCGCCGGTCGAGATGATCACGCTGCGCGCGACGTGCTCCTCGTCGTCCACCCACACCCGGAAGGGGCGCCGGGACAGGTCGACGCGGGTCACGTCCGCCGCCTCGAGGTGCGCGCCGAAGCGCTCGGCCTGGGTGCGCATCGCCTGCATCAGCTCGGGACCCTGGATGCCCTCGGGGAATCCGGGGAAGTTCTCGACGTCGCTGGTCAGCATGAGCTGCCCCCCCGCGCCGAAGCCCTCGGCCACGTAGGGCGACAGGTTCGCCCGTGCGGCGTAGATGGCCGCGGTGTACCCCGCCGGCCCCCCGCCGATGATCATCACGTCGTGGACGTCGGCCAACCCATCCTCCTCGTCACCGATCGTGGATACCCACGGGGGTATGGTAGCACCGGGTGGATGTCCCCCCGGAACCTCCCGCCTAGCTGGTCTCCCCGGCGGGGCGCCGCGGCAACCACACCAACCGGTTCCCGACGCCGGTGGGGCGCCGGCACGCCGCGAAGTAGCGGCGGCCCTCGGCCGCCTCGATCGCGCGGATCCGCCGCGCGTCCTCCAGGGTGGCGAAACCCCACGCCGCGAGCATCCCCACCACCACGCCCTCGGCGGTGCCGCCGCGCCCGAGCACGCCGATCAGGAACGTCAGCATCGCCGCGCCGCCCACCAGGATCACCAACCCGGTGAAGAGCGCCCATCGCCGCCAGTCGCGCGGCGTGGCCTCGAGCCGCCGGGGACCGGACGCCCGGACCGCCTGCGGCAGGCGCACCGACGGCAGCGCCGTCTTGCGGAGCCACACGCGGAAGAAGGGGTAGCAGACGACGCCGGTCACGCCGGTGATACCGAGGGCGGCGGCCCACCACCCGCTGTCGAGCCCCTCCTCCGCCGCGGCCTGGATCGCGATCGACAGGCCCAGCAGCAGCACGGCCACCACGATGAGGGTCCACGACCACAGCCGCGCCAGGCTCGCGTATCCCCACAGCTTCTCGCCGGCCTCCGCCACGCCGGTCAGGGTACTCCACCCACCGCGTACACTCGGCGGGTGTGGGACCGCGGCGTCTCCCGGCTGGCGGCGGTCCGGGCGCGTCTCCTGCGTCACCCCCGCTGGCGCTGGCTGGCGCTGCTGGTGGTGGCGAGCGGGATGATGCTCTCGGTCGTCAACGTCAGCATCGTCAACATCGCGCTGCCGACGATGGCGGCCGACCTCGGCGTGGACGTGCCCTCCATCTCGTGGGTCGTCACCGGCTTCCTGGTGACGCAGGCGACCCTGCTCGCCCTGGCCGGCCGCGCCGGCGACCTCTACGGGCGCCGCCGCATCTTCGTGGCTGGTGTGCTGGTGCTCTGCGTCGCGTCGGTGCTGTGCGCCCTCGCGCCGAACGCCCCGGCGCTGGTGGCGTTCCGGGTGCTCCAGGCCGTCGGCGCCTGCGCGATGGCGCCCACCGCCTACGCGTACGCCGCCGAGCTGTTCGGGCCCCCCGAGCGCGGCGCGGCGCTGGGGGTGATGGGGGGCGTGCTGGGCCTTGCGCCGGTGCTGTCGCTCAACATCGCGGGGGTGCTGGTGGGCACGCTCGGGTGGCGCAGCGTCTTCTGGTTCACGCCGGTGATGGGGGCGGCGGTCCTGGCCGGGGCCGCGCTGGTGCTGGTGGAGTCGAAGCCGCCCGACGCCGACCGCCGGTTCGACCTGCCCGGGGCGGCGCTCGCCGCGGTGGGGCTGTTCTCGGTGCTGGTCGCGCTGTCGCGCGGGGAGGCGTGGGGCTGGGCCGCCCCGCCCACCGTCGCGACCTTCGTCCTCGGGACCGCGTCCCTGGCCCTGTTCGCGCGCCACGAGCTGCGCGACGACGCTCCGATGATCGACCTGCGCCTGCTGCGGCGCCGGCCGCTGGCCACCGCGAACCTGGCGGCGATGGCGTCGTCGGCCGCCCTGTTCGGCACCCTCATCCTGCTGCCGTTCTACCTGACGGCCGTACTGGGGTTCGCGCCCGTCCAGCTCGCCATCGGGATCACCCCGATCGCCGCCTCGTTCGTGGTGGTGGCGCCGCTCGCGGGCCGGGCCATCGCGCCGGTGGGCTCGGAGCGCATCGCCACCGCCGGGTTCCTCGTCGCCGCGGCGGGGGCGCTGTGGATGGCCCTGGCGGCCGGCGCCCAGAGCTACGCGGCGATGCTGCCGGGGATCATCGCCTTCGGCGTCGGCCTGGCCGCCTCGACGTCGTCGATCACGATGACCGCGATCCACGGCATCCCCGCCGGGCGCCTCGGCGTGGCGTCGGCGCTGCCCAACATCAGCCGCTACATCGGCGGCGCGCTGGGCGCGGCCGTGCTCGGCGCGGTGCTGCACGCCAACCTGCCGGGCCCCCTCGAGGGCGCCCTCGGCCGGGTGGACGCCGGCGGGCGCGACCTTGTCGCCGACGGGTTCCGCTCCGCGCTGCTCGGGGCGGCGCTGTTCCTGCTCATCGCGGCGGCGGCGGCGTCGCGGATGCCCCGGTTGGGCGCCCGCGAGCCGGTCGCCACCGCGCCCGCCGCCCTGGCGGGGCGCGAGTGTCCCGCGTCGGAAGTTCGTATGGGATTCCCGAGCGAATCCCCCGCCGGGCAAGGACGCAGATCCGGCGCAATATCGGGAATATCGCGCCGGTCGAGGACGCCGTCCGGCGATGGGATGCAGCCGGGAATCACCACGCAATTTC
>DASSBX010000536.1:0-8431 GCA_035698305.1 Miltoncostaeaceae bacterium
AAGAGCCCCAGCACGACCAGCGCCGCGACCGCCGGCGCGGCGAGCAGCAGGAACCCCAGCAGGTAGTCCCCGGTGGCGGACTTGACGAACGCCATCACGAGCGGGGGGAAGAAGCCGCCCAGGCCGCCCGCCGCACCCACGACCCCGGTGACGGTGCCCACGTCGTCGGGGAAGCCCTGGGCGACCGCCTTGAACACGGCGCCCGTGCCGAGGCCGAACGCCGCCGCGAGGCTCAGGGCGAGGATCGTGAGCGGCACCATCTGGTCGTAGAGGGGCGCGAGCAGCGCCGCCAGGATCGCGGTCGCGCCGAACGAGATCCGCAGGATCCTGTCGGCGCCCACCCTGTCGGCCAGCCAGCCGCCGACGGGCCGCGCCAGCACCGCCACCAGGGCGAACCCCGCGGCGCGGGCGGCCGCGTCGGGCTTGTCGAGGTCGTGGACGCCGGTCAGCAGCTTCGGCAGGTAGGCGAACATCGCCACGAAGCCGCCGAAGGCGAGGAAGTAGTAGAAGGTCGGCGCCCACGCCGCGGGCCGCTCGCGGTACACGCGCAGCGGCGCGGCCATGCCGCCGCGCAGCGGCTTGCGCTCGACCGGCGCGTCCCGGGCCAGCAGCCAGAACGCGACCGCCATCGCCGCGACCAGGCCGATCGCCACCAGGAACGGGGCGGTGAGCCCCCAGCGGTCGGCGATCCGCGGCGCGGTGAGGCCCGCGAGGACGGTCCCGCCCATCCCCATGCCGTAGATGCCGAGGGCGGCGCCCTGCCGTGCGGGCGGGTACCACTTGCTCACGAACGGCACCCCGACGGCGAACGCCGCGCCGGCGAAGCCCAGGAAGAAGCCGAGCGCGACGATCGCCGCGAACGACTCGTGCCAGACGGCGAGCGCCGTCAGCGGCACGAGCGTGAACGCCATCAGCCCGGTGAAGACCGCGCGCGCCCCGAGTGCGTCGGTCAGCACGCCCAGGGGCACCCGCATGAGCGACCCCATCAGGACGGGCACCGCGATGACGACGGCGAGCTGCAGCTCGGACAGGCCGAGCGCGTCCTGCAGGTCGGGGCCGAGCGGGCCGAGCATGGCCCACGCGTAGAACGACATCGTGAAGGCGAGGGTGCCCAGCACGAGCGCCCTGGTGTTCCCCTTCGGCGCGAAGGCGGACACGACGAGCTCCTCTCAGGCGGCCGCGCGCGGCCGGCCGTCGCGATCGACGGCGCCGGGCCGGCGCGAGCGGTACAGGATGTGGCTTCGGCGGAGGTAGCCGACCGGGACGCTCCAGGCGTGGACCAGGCGGCTGAACGGCCAGAGGGCGTACAGGAGCCAGGCGGCCGCCGCATGCAGCTTGTAGACGAGCGGGGCGCCGGCGATCAGGGAGGTGTCGGGGTCGAGGGTGAAGAGCCCGCGGAACCACGGGGCCACCGTCTCGCGGTAGTCGTAGCCGCCGAGCAGCAGGTTCTCGCCCACCGTGGCGTACATGCCGGTCACGAGCATCACGCCCAGCAGCCCGTAGGTGAGCCGGTCGGTGTGGGTGGTCGTGGCGCGGACCCGCCGGTCGGTGGTCCGCCGCGCGAGCAGCAGCACGAACCCGGCCAGCATCGCCACCCCGGACGCCGTGCCCGCCGTCACCGAGACGGCGTGGTACAGGTCCTCCGACACGCCGACCCGCTCGGTGAGCGACGCCGGGACCAGGATCCCGAGGACGTGGCCGCCCAGCACCGCGAACAGCCCCAGGTGGAACAACAGGACGCCGGCGCGCAGGCGGCGGCTCTCGAGGAGCTGGGTGGAGCGGGTGGTCCAGCCGAGCTGGTCGTGGCGGTAGCGCCACACGTGCCCGACCACGAACACGGTCATCGACACGTACGGCAGCACCAGCCACAGCAGCAGGTCGGTCCGGCTCATCGGGCCCCCTCCCCGCAGGCCGGCATGATCTCGGGCGGCGCGAACGGCTCCAGGCCCACGGACTCCCCCGGGGGGCCGTCGTGGGCGAGCCGGCGCACGTCGGCCAGCCCCTCCTCGTCGAGTGCCGGCAGCGACGCGCAGAGCGCGCCGAGCAGACCCGCCCACGGGCTCTCGGCGCGCTCCAGCGCCAGGCGCAGCAGCTCGATGACCGGCCGGAACTCGGCGAGGAGGGCCGCGCCGGCGTCGGGCTCGAGCGCGGCGAACTCGAGCATCACCGGCAGGTGGTCGGGCAGCTCCGGCCCCTCGAGCTCCAGGCCGGCGTCGGCGTAGCGCCGCCGCAGGGCGAGCAGGGCGAGGCCGCGCTGGCGGCGGTCGCCGTGGGTGGCGTAGGTCATGTCCAGGCTGGTGCGCCGCGACAGGTCGAACGTCTCGACGTACCGGCGCCGCAGGGCGTCGGCCGGCTCGCGCGCCCACCAGTCCAGGAACGCCCTGAGCGGCTCGCGCCCGGGACCGTCCGGCAGGCCGCGCGCCTCGCGGGCGATCGCGGCGCGGCCGGCGATGAGCGCGTCGTCGGGGTAGCCGAGGGCGGCGGCGACCAGCGGGAGGGCGCTCACGACGCGGGCCCCGGGACGGGCTCGTCGCCGGCGCCGCACCCGCAGCCGCCGCCACCGCAGGCCCCCTCGCCGGCCGCCGCCCGAACGGCCGGCTCGGGGGTGGGGGGCGCCGGCGGCGCGGGGTGGAACGCGCCGGCGCCGTTCTGGGAGGCCCCGTCCCACTCGGCGGGACCGCAGCCCCCGGGGCCGCCGGCGAAGTCGAGGCCGCAGGCGCCCTGCTGCATCGCGAGGGCGCCCGCCAGCTCGGCGTGCGCCGTGGGGATCACGAAGCGCTCGTCGTACTTCGCCAGGGCGAGCAGCCGGTACATCTCCTCCATCTGCGGCACGCCCATGCCCACCGACGCGGGCACCGAGGCGTCGGGCTCGCCGCCGAGCGAGCGCTCGCGCATGTACCGCCGCATCGCCGCCAGGCGCTTCAGGACCCCGCGGATCACCTCGTCGTCGCCCGCGGCCAGGAGGTTGGAGAGGTACCGCACCGGGATCCGCAGCCGGTCGATCGCAGGGAACACGTCGTCCGGGTCGGCGGTGCTGCCCTCGCCCTCGATCAGCCCCATCACGGGGGACAGCGGGGGCACGTACCAGACCATCGGCAGCGTCCGGTACTCGGGGTGCAGCGGCAGCGCCACCCGGTGGCGCATGGCCAGGGCGTACACCGGCGAGCGGCGCGCCGCGTCGATCCAGTCGGCGCGGATGCCGTCGGCCTCGGCCTGGCGCCGCACCTCGGGGTCGTCCGGGTCGAGGAACACGTCGAGCTGCGCGTCCAGCAGGTCGGCCGGGTCCTCCACCGACGCCGCCTGCTCGACCCGGTCGGCGTCGTACAGCACCAGGCCGACGTACCGGATGCGGCCCACGCACGTCTCCGCGCAGATGGTCGGCATGCCGGCCTCGATGCGCGGATAGCAGAGGGTGCACTTCTCGGCCTTGCCGGAGCGCCAGTTGAAGTAGACCTTCTTGTAGGGGCAGTTCGAGACGCACATGCGCCAGCCCCGGCAGGCCTCCTGGTCGACCAGGACGATGCCGTCCTCCTCCCGCTTGTACATCGCGCCCGACGGGCAGGCCGCGACGCAGGAGGGGTTGAGGCAGTGCTCGCAGATCCTGGGCAGGTACATCATGAAGACGCGCTCGTACTCCATGCGCACCGCCTCCTCGATGCCGCGCAGGTTGGGGTCGGCGGGCGCGTGCTCCGGCGCGCCGGCCAGGTCGTCCTCCCAGTTGGGGCCCCACTCGATCGACATCGGCCGGCCGTCGATGGCCGACACGGGCCGCGCGACCGGCTGGTGCTCGGATGCGGGCGCGCGCGTCAGCGCGTCGAAGTCGAACGTGAACGGCTCGTAGTAGTCGTCGAGCTGCGGCAGGTCGGGGTTGAAGAAGATGTTGAACAGGCGCCGCGACCGCGACCCGCTCTTCAGCCCCAGCCGGCCCTTGCGGTCGAGCGCCCACCCGCCGTTCCAGGCCTCCTGGTCCTCCCAGCGCTTCGGGTAGCCGACGCCCGGCTTCGTCTCGACGTCGTTGAACCAGATGTACTCGGCGCCCTCGCGGTTGGTCCACACGTTCTTGCAGGTGACGCTGCAGGTGTGGCACCCGATGCACTTGTCGAGGTTCATCACCATGCCGACCTGGGCCCGGACCCGCATCAGTACGCCACCTCCGACCGGCGACGCCGGATCACCGTGAGCTCGTCGCGCTGCGAGCCCGTGGGGCCGTAGTAGTTGAAGCCCCACGACAGCTGCGCGTAGCCGCCGATCATGTGGGTGGGCTTCAGCGTGATCCGGGTCAGCGAGTTGTGGGTGCCGCCCCGCGTGCCGGACATCTCGGAGATCGGCACGTTCACGTGCCGGTCCTGGGCGTGGTACATCACCGACGTCCCCCGCGGGATGCGGTGCGAGACGACCGCGCGGCACGCCACCACGCCGTTGCGGTTGTAGGCCTCCACCCAGTCGTTGTCGCTCACGCCGATGCGCGCCGCGTCGGGTGGGCTGATCCAGATGACCGGGCCGCCGCGGAAGAGCGTGAGCATGTGCTGGTTGTCCTGGTAGGTCGAGTGGATCGACCACTTGGAGTGCGGCGTGAGGTACCGCAGCGTCACCTCGGCCGCGTAGTCGCCGTTGCGCTGGTCGCCCAGGTGCCGGGACAGGTTGAGCGGCGGGCGGTAGGCGGGCAGGCCCTCGCCGTACTCGAGCATCCAGGGGTGGTCGACGTAGAACTGCTGGCGCCCCGTGAGCGTGCGGAACGGCACGCCGCGCTCGATGTTGATGGTGAAGGGCGAGTAGCGGCGCTCCCGGCTCTCCATCCCCGACCACTCCGGGGAGGCGATGACCTTCCGGGGCTGGATCTGGGTGTCCTCGTACGAGACGCGGAACTCGGCGTGGTCGGCCGCGAGGTCGGCGAGCGGCGTGCCCGAGCGCGCCTCCATGGCCCGGAAGCCCTCGATTGCGAGGCGCCCGTTCGTGGTGCCGGAGAGCGCGAGGATCGTCTCGCAGGCCTGGTCGGCGCGCTCCATCCGCGGCCGGCCGTCGGCCGGCCCCCCCCGGACGCGCCCGTGGCGCACCGCCAGCTCCTCCACCTCGGGGCCGGGCGTCCACGACACACCCTTCCAGGCGGTGCCCGCGGTCTCGACCAGCGGCCCGAGGGCCGTCATCTTGGCGTGCAGCGCGGGGTAGTCGCGCTCCACCGTGATGAGCTTCGGCATCGTCCGCCCCGGGACGGGGTCGCACTCGCCGAGCTTCCAGTCCCGGACGGGCGCCCCGATCTGGGCGAGCTCGTCGGGGGTGTCGTGCAGCAGCGGGGCGGCGACCAGGTCGGTGCACACGCCCAGGTGCCGCTCGGCCAGGCGCGAGAACGACTCGGCCAGGCGCACGAAGATGTCCCAGTCGGTGCGCGTCTCCCAGGGCGGGCCGATCGCCGGCGAGAAGGCGTGCACGAACGGGTGCAGGTCCGTGCTGGAGATGTCGTGCTTCTCGTACCAGGTGGCGGCCGGCAGCACGACGTCCGAGTGCAGGCACGAGCCGTTCATGCGGAAGTCGAGCGTGACGAGCAGGTCCAGCTTCGCCTCGGCCGCCTCGTCCCGCCACACCACGTCGCGGGGACGCAGCTCCGGCGGCGACTCCTCGCCGCGGACCGCGGCCGTCGTGACCCCGAGCAGGTGCTTCAGGAAGTACTCGTGCCCCTTGCTCGAGGCCCCCAGCAGGTTGCAGCGCCAGAGGGTCAGCACCCGCGGGAAGCTCTCGGGCGCCCCCGGGTCCTCGGCGGCGAACCGCAGGCGCCCCGCCCGCAGCTCGCGCACCGCGTACTCCTCCGGGGGGATCCCCTCCGCCTGCGCGGCGGCGGTGACCTCCAGGGGGTTGCGGTCGAAGCTCGGGTAGGCCGGCAGCCACCCCATGCGGGCCGCCTTCGCGTACAGGTCGGCGAAGTGGGCGCCGGCGAGGGTGCCCTCCCCGGTGGGCGAGGCGAGCTCGTCGGCGGCGAACGCCTCGTAGCGGTACTGCTCGGTGGCCAGATACCAGAACGGCGTGGCGGCCTGGTGGCGCGGCGGCCGGCTCCAGTCCAGGCCGAACGCGACCTGGGAGAAGCCGGTGATCGGGCGCACCTTCTCCTGGCCCACGTAGTGCGCCCAGCCGCCCCCGTTCACCCCCTGGCAGCCGCAGAGCATCACCATGCCGAGCATCGCCCGGTAGATCAGGTCGGAGTGCCGCCCGTGGTTGGTGCCGGCGCCCATCACGATCATCGAGCGACCGTTCGTGCGCTCGGCGTTGCGGGCGAACTCGCGCGCGATGCGGGTGACCAGCTCGGCGGGGACCCCGGTGATCTCCTCCTGCCAGGCGGGGGTGTACGGCTCGGGGTCGTCGAGCCCCGCGGGCCACTCGCCGGGGAGCCCCTCGCGGCCCACCCCCAGCTGGGCGGCGAACAGGTCGAACACCGTGGTCACCAGGCGCCCCGCGACGCGGCGGACGGGCACGCCGCGCCGCATGGTGCCGCCGCCCTCCGTCTCCCCCACGTCGAAGCGCGGCAGGTCGACCGGCACCGCCTCCCCCGATCCGAGGAGCGTCAGCGCCGGCTCGGCGCCGCCGAGGTCCAGGTTCCAGCGCCCCGCCCCCTCCTCGCCCCAGCGGAAGCCGATCGACCCGTTCGGCACGGCCGGCGCCCCGGCCGCCGCGTCCCACAGGACGGTCTTGGCCACGGCGTTCTCGCCGTCGTCGCCGAGATCGGCGGCAGTCAGGAACGCGCCGGGCACGTACGCGCCGCCGCGCTCGCGCAGCGTCACCAGGAACGGCAGGTCGGTGAAGCGGCGCGCGTAGTCGGCGAAGTACGGCGTCTGCCGCTCCACGTGGAACTCGCGCAGGATCACGTGCGCCATCGCCAGGGCCAGCGCCCCGTCCGTGCCGGGCTGGGCCGCGAGCCAGTGGTCGGCGAACTTGGTGTGGTCCGAGTAGTCGGGCGACACCACGACCGTCTTCTGGCCCTTGTAGCGCGCCTCGGTCATGAAGTGGGCGTCCGGGGTGCGCGTCATGGGGATGTTGGAGCCCCACATCATCAGGTAGCCGGCGTTCCACCAGTCGGCCGACTCGGGGACGTCGGTCTGGTCGCCCCAGATCTGCGGCGACGCGGGCGGCAGGTCGGCGTACCAGTCGTAGAAGCTGGTCAGCACCCCGCCCATCAGGGAGTAGAACCGGGCCCCGGCGGCGTAGGAGGCCATGGACATCGCCGGGATCGGGGAGAAGCCGACGACGCGGTCGGGGCCCCAGCGGCGGATGGTGTGGACGTGGGCGGCGGCGACCATGTCGGCGACCTCGTCCCACGTGGCGCGCACGAAGCCGCCCTTGCCACGCTGCGAGGTGTAGGCGGTGCGGGCGTGAGGGTCGTCCACGATCGACGCCCACGCCTCCACCGGGTCGCCCGCCTCGGCCAGGGCCGCCCGGTACCGGTCGAGCAGGGCGCCGCGCACGTACGGGTGCCGGATCCGCAGCGGCGAGTAGACGTACCACGAGAACGAGGCGCCCCTGGGACAGCCCCGGGGCTCGTAGTCGGGGACGTCGGGGCCGTTCTCCGGGTAGTCGGTCTGCTGGGTCTCCCAGGTGACGATGCCCTGCTTGACGTGGACCTTCCACGAGCACGAGCCCGTGCAGTTGACGCCGTGCGTCGAGCGCACGATGCGGTCGTGCTGCCACCGGTCGCGGTACGCCTGCTCCCACGTCCGCCCGCGGGAGCCGTCGAGGGAGCTCCACCCCCCGTTGGGCCGGCTGGTGACGCGGCGGAAGAAGCGAGGGCTGCTGACGGTCACATCTCCTCCGGCGGTCTGATCGTGGATGCCCAAGGCTCCCCGCAGGCGCGCGCCCGTCCATCCGGGCGCCCGCCCTCGCCGTCGCGGCGTCTCCGCGGGTCGGGTTGCGGTCCGTCCGCAGCGTCACTGCAGACTCCATGCGGCGCGGGATGGGGCACGGGCTGGTTATATGTCCAGGAAGACGTCGAAAAAATGGGGCCGATGCACCGACGTGCGGGCGCCGCGAGAGGGGTGGCGATGACCGAGCGCGAATGGATCGACGGCTTCGCGGCGGCGCTGGGCGCCGCGTCGCCGGACGACGACGAGGTGGCGCGCATCCTCGAGCTGGCCGGGGTGGCGGCCCACGCGTCCCAGCGCACCGCGGCGCCCGTCGCCTGCTGGATGGCCGCGGCGGCGGGGCTCACGTCCGCCCAGGCCCTGGAGGCCGCGCGGACGGTCGCGGCCGGGCGGGAGGGGTAGTGCCCCGCCCGGCCGTGGTCGACGCCCTCATCCCCGCCCGCCACGCGCGGATGGCGGTGCTGGCGCGCCCGTCGGCACGGCGGGTGGCGTCGGTCCTGGAGCGCGCGGGCCGTCTGCTCACCGCGCAGGAGGTCGCCGAGGAGCTCGGGCTCCACCACACGGGCGTCCGGACCCAGCTCGCCGCCCTG
>DASSBX010000537.1:0-5310 GCA_035698305.1 Miltoncostaeaceae bacterium
GCGAGCTGCGCGGCCACGGCCAGGTGGTGTCGACGCTGATGGACCTGCACACGTTCGACTCCCACACCCTCGCCCACTCGCTCAACGTGTGCGTGATCGGGCTGATGCTCGGCGACGAGCACCTCCGCCGGCATGGGTGGCGGGACGGCCGCGGCCGCCAGCGCCACGACGACCACGACGTGCGCCTCCAGAAACTGGGGACGGGGCTGCTGCTGCACGACGTCGGCAAGCTGCTCATCCCCGCCGAGATCCTCCGCAAGCCGGGGAGGCTCACCGCCGACGAGATGGCGCTCGTGCGGGAACACCCCAGGGCGGGCCTCGACCTGGTGGAGGGCGGGAGCCTCGCGTCGCTCGCGAAGGTCTGCATCCTCGGACACCACGAGCGCCTCGACGGCCGCGGCTACCCCGACGGGCGCGGCGCCGACCTCCACGAGAACGCCCAGATCGCGGGGCTCGCCGACGTATACGACGCGGTGTCGTCGATGCGCGTCTACCAGGCCCGCCGGCCCACCCACGAGGCGTGGGAGCTGGTGATGTCGCTCGCCGGCACGGCCTTCCCGCTGGAGCTGGTGAAGATCTTCAAGGAGACGGTCGCGCCCTACCCGGAGGGCGTGGCGGTGCGGCTCTCCGACGGCCGCCGCGGGATCGTGTCGAAGGTGCACCGCGACCACGTCAGCCGCCCCACCGTCCGCGTCACCGGCGAGGAGGGGGGCGCCGTGACGCCCTACGACGTCGACCTGTTCACCCGGCTGGACGTCACGATCCTCGACACCCTCGAGGACCTCGACGGCCCCGCTGGGGCGGACCGCCCGGAGCCGGCCCATGCGTCCGACGAGCTGCAGGAGCAGCGCCTGGCCGGCGTCGTCGCCGGCTGACGGGAGCGCCGCCGGCGGCGCTCAGCGCCAGCGGCGCGCGATCAGCTCCGCCCGGCCCGAGACCGGGTTCCAGCGGGTCGCGTAGGCCGTGCGGCGGGCCAGGGCGGTGGTCCACAGGAAGCGGCTGGGGCCGCGGAGCGTCGCCAGGGTGCGGACGCGGCCGCCGGAGAGCCGGCGGATGTGGAGGTAGGACGACGACCCGGCCTGCTCCACCCACAGGATCCGGCCGGACGCGATCGACGGGTTGATCTGCAGGCCGCTGACCGAGCTCGCGAGCACCCGGTAGCCGCGGCGGGCGACCCGGGCGACCCGGATCTCGGAGTGGCGGCCGGCGGCGACGTGCCAGGCGATCACCCCGTTGCGAAGCGCCGGCCGGCCCAGGTCGGTGGCGCCCAAGGTGCGGGCGTAGCGCCGGGTGCGCCCGTTCGCGGCGTTGAACAGCTCCAGACGCTGGCTGCGCGGGAACACGCGCACGTACGCGACCAGCGGCCAGTCGAGCGCCGGCTTGGTGAGCGCGCCGTCCGGGGCCGGGAGGCGCAGCATCTCCTGGCCGGTGCGCCAGTTGACCACCCGGATGCCGGCGGCGTCGGCGTAGGCCAGCAGGTCGCCGTCGAGGGAGGGGGAGTGGGCCCCCTCGAACCGCACCCGCGGCACCGTCCGCGGACGCACGACCACGGCGGGCTGCCCGCCGGAGGCGGAGGTGGTGGTCGCCACGATCCCGTTCCACGCGGCGGGGTCGTACACGCCGCTCGCTCCCGGCTGCGCCACCGCCGGCGTGGCGGCCAGCGCCCCCGCCAGCACCGCCAGCGCCACGGCGTTGGCGGGGCGCACCGCGCGGCGGCGGCGGACGAGCCGCTCGACGGCGGCGGCCGGGTCGCGGCGGCCGCGGGCGGGCAGCGCCACCATCAGCGCGCGGCCCACCCCGAACGGCGCCAGCACCAGGGCCCCCACCAGCGGGTCGCCCAGGGCGAGGGCGGCGGCGGCGGCCACCCAGAACGTCGCGACGACCTGGTGGGTGAGGACGCCAACGCCCAGGCCCGCGCCGTACGCGAGGCTCCACGCGGGCAGCGGCCAGTCGCGGCGCCAGCGCTCCGGCACCTGGCGGGACACCTGCGGCAGTGGCAGGCGCAGCCACCCGGCCTCGCGCAGCGCGCCCAGCAGGGCCAGGGCGCCCACGAGGGCGAGCGCCACGTCCTGGTCGAGCAGGCCGCCGAGACCCCCGAGGGCCGCCCCGAGGGCGGCGGCGGCGGCGATCGCGCCGACGGCGAAGAGGGCGACGGCGACCTGCTTGCGGTGACGGCCCCCGCACACGTCGGGGGTGAGGGTCTCGACCATGGCGAACCCTCAGGGGCTCCACGCGCCGGAGACGCCCGCCAGGAGCGCCGCCGCCGCGATGGCGAGCTCGGCGATCAGCACGGCACCCCCGTGTCGACGTAGAGGACGCAGAACACCCGCCGGCCCGGGCGGCAGTAGCCCACCAGCGACGCGTCGCCGTTGATCCGCACCCGGCTGGTGGAGCAGCAGTCCGTGAGCTTGCGGATCTGGTGGTCGCAGCAGCGGTACCAGGCGCCCTGGGTCACGGTCTGGATGCCGTGGAGGCGCGGCACCCAGTCCTCGCACAGGCGGGTGCGGGGCGCGCGCGGCAGCCGGCTGCCGTCGGGCGCCAGCAGCGGCTGCCCGTCCGCGCCGACGGGGCGGCCGAGCGCGTCGATGGGGCGGCCGAGGTTGTCGACCGGCGCCCCGTCGCTGGGCCGCAGCGGGAAGCCCCGCGCGTCGATGCGCGGCAGCGTGAACGGGCTGGGGCACGAGCCGGTCGTCCACGTGTGGCCGCAGAACCCGTACCAGCCCTCGCGGGTGCGCCTGGTGCCGCGCAACGGCTGGCGGCGGCGGCGCCCTCGCACCTGGCCGGCGGCCGGCGCGGCGCCCACCAGCGCCAGTGCCGCCGCGGCGACGGTCGCCAGGAACCCCCGCCGGGTGCCGGAGGTCGCGAGGTGGTGCGACAGGGCGCGGGTGCCGCGGTCGACCAGGTCGTCAGGCGGTGGCAGCGACCCGCTCCTCTCCGATGGCGATCAGCTCCTCGATCTGCTCGAGCGTGTTCACCAGGCCCTTGCCGGCCACGACGCCGTCGACGGCGTACACCACGAACGGGGTGCCGGGGATGCGGTATGCCGCGAACGCGTCGGGGTCCTCGTCCTCGATGAGCGTGTGGACGGGCACGCCCTCACGGCGCAGGGCGTCGAGGGCCGGCTCCAGCTCGGCGCACAGGCGGCAGCCGCGCGACGAGAACGCCAGCAGCTCGCCGCCGTCGCGCGCGAGCGGCGCGGCGGGCGGGGCGGGACGGCCGAGGGGCGGCCCCTCGTCCTCCAGCTCCAGGGCGGCGCGCGGGCCCAGTCGCGCCTCGAGCACGCCCACCTGGCGGAACAGCGCGAGCACCAGCACGGTGAGCACCACCACCGTAACCGCCAGGGCGGCGACCGCGGCGGTGAGCAGGGCGGTCGCGCCGGCGTCGCGGTCGAGCCACCCGCCGGCGATCACCACGCCCGCGGCGGCGAGCAGCAGCGCCCGGACCACGAGCCACCCGATCGGGCGCTCGCGGGTGCCGCCGAAGCACCCGCAGGGGGCGCGGCGGCGGCCGCGCAGGCGCATGAGCCCCAGCGACCCGGCGAACACGACCCCCAGCACGGCGACCCCCACGCCGGCGGCGCGGGCCGTCGCGGGGATGAGCACCAGCACCCCGAGGGCCAGCTCGACGGCCACCAGGGCCGTCGCGGCGGCGGGGCGCAGGGCCTGCGGCACGCCGTGGCCGCCGACCGCGGCGAGCAGCGCCCGGCGGTCGCGCAGCTTGGAGGCCGCGGCGCCGAGCAGCACCAGGGCGACGACGATGCGGAGGGCCGGATCCACCGCTGCGCGACGCTAGCAGGGCGGGCGGCGGACGCTCCTACCCGCCGGGCTCATCGTGGACGAACGCCACCACGAACGCCCCCGGCCCGGCGTGGGTGCCGACGGTGGGGCCCACCTCGCCGGCCAGTACCTCCACCGCCTCCGGGCGCACGCGCGCGACGAGCGCGCGCAGGTCGTCGAGAGCCTCGGGGCGGCGGCTGTGGCCGTAGGCGACGTACAGCGGCCGGCCGGCGTCGGAGTGCCCCGCCACGAACTCCTCGACGGCGGGCAGCACCTTGTGCGCCCCCCGCACCCGCGACCACGGCGTGACCTCGCCGTCGCGGATCTGCAGCAGGGGGCGCACCCGCAGCAGCGACCCGGCGGCGGCCTGGGCCCGGCCGATGCGCCCGCCGCGCTGGAGGTACTCGAGCGTCTCGAGGGTGAAGACCGCCCGGTGGCCGGCGCCCAGGCGGGCGGCGGCGGAGGCCAGGTCGCCGAAGGTGGTGCCCGCCTCCAGGCGCGCCTGCAGCCGGAACGCGATGAGCCCCAGCGCGACGGTCACCGAGCCGCTCTCCAGCACCGCCACCCGATCCTCCCCCAGGTCGCGGGCGGCGGCGCGGGCGGTCTCGACGGTTCCCGACATGCGGGCCGACAGCGGCAGCACCACCGCCGACCCGTACGCGTCGAGGGCGTCGCCGATCACCTCGGTCATCGACGCGACCGACGGCTGGGCGGTGGTCGGCATGCGGTCGGCGCGCGCCAGGCGCTCGTAGAACCCGGGAGCGTCGATGTCGACGCCGTCCAGGAACGTGCGGTCGCCGAAGCTCACCGGGATCGGCACCACGCGCCAGTTGGCGGGACGGGCCGCGGACGGGACGTCGGCGGCCGAGTCGATGACCAGGGCGGTGGTGGCCGCGTCGAGGCGGCGGCCGGCGTCCACTACTCCACGCCGACCGCGAGCGCGGGCGCGCCCTGGCCGCCGAAGTGCGCCTCCACCTCCACCCCGGGCGGCACGATGGCCCGCAGCCACACCTCCACCTCGTCGGGGGCGACGCCGGCGCCCTCGCCGATCAGCACCGTCACCAGGCCGGCGCCCTCCGCCAGGGCGGGGGCGAGCGCGGCGGCCAGGTCGTCGCGGTCGGCGCGGCCGACGTCGATGGCGGTCACCTCGCCGGCGGCGGCCCGCATCCGCGCGGCGGCGGCGGCGCGGTCGTCACCGGGATCCCAGGCGAGGGCGGCGGCCAGCATCGCCGGCAGGGTCGCGACGGCGACGACCTCGGCGCCCGGCGCGTCGGGCGGCGGCTCCAGGGCGAGCACCACCCCCGCCTCGCCGAGCGGGGCGCCGGGGGCGACGGCGGCCACCCCGAGCCCGGCGAGCAGGTCGCGCGCGCCCCACCCCTCCGCCACGGCCACGAGGCCGCCCGGCTGGGCGACGGCGGCGAGGCGGGCCGACCGCTCGGCCTCCTGGCGGCGCATGTCGGCGGCCGCCAACCCCTCGACCATCCCCCACGCCGGCGCCCCCTGGGCGGCGCGCGCGGGGGCGTCGGGGTGGCCG
>DASSBX010000538.1:0-8655 GCA_035698305.1 Miltoncostaeaceae bacterium
CGAGCATCTGCTCGAGACGCGCCCCGGCATCGCCGGGATGGCCGGCAGGCACGTGGTGCTCGGCATCCGGCCCGAGGCGATCGAGGACTCCGCCGTCGCGGGCCGCGCGTCCGAGGGCCACACCCTGCGCGGCACCACGGAGCTCCGCGAGGCGCTCGGCTCGGAGATCATGGCCCACGTCCGCGTGCCGGGCGCCGTCGCCGCCTCGACGGAGGAGGTGGCCGAGCTCCGCGAGGACAAGGGCGTCGACCACACGCTGCCGTCCGAGACGCCCGGCGCGATGGTGGTGGGCCGGCTCTCGCCGCGGTCCGCGGTCGAGGAGGGCGAGGGGGTGGACCTGGTGGTCGATACCGACCTGCTCCACGTCTTCGACCCGGTGACCGGACTGGCCGTCTACGACAGCACACCGACGACGACCGAGGAGGTGCGGGATGAAGGGGGCGACGAGGCGCTGGAGCCGCAGCCCGCTGTGGCTGCTGGCGTTGCTGGCGCTGGTGACGGTGACGGTGCTGGGCGCCGCCGCCTGTGGCGGCGACGATGACGACGCGTCCGGCGACACGAGCGGCGGCGCCGCTGCAGCGAACCAGGACGTCTCGGGGAGCCTGAGCGTCCTCGGCATCTGGTCCGGCCAGGAGCAGGAGTCCTTCCGGGCCGTCATCGACGCGTTCAACGAGCAGTACCCGAACGTCAACGTCAGCTACAAGTCCGCGGGCGACAACCTGCCGACCGTGCTCCAGACCGCCGTCCAGGGCGGCAACCCGCCCGACGTCGCCTTCATCGCCCAGCCCGGCACGATCCAGGGCTTCGCGACCGACGGCAAGCTGCAGTCGCTCGACTTCGCCAAGGACGCCGTGGTCGAGAACTTCGGCCAGTCCGTGGCGGACATCGGCACGTTCGACGGGACCCTCTACGGCATCCTGTTCAAGTCGGCCAACAAGTCCCTCGGCTGGTACAACACCGCGGTCTTCAGCGACGCGGGCGTCGAGCCGCCGGAGACCTTCGAGGACCTCTCCACCGCCGCCGACACGATCGCGGCGTCCGGCGTGCCGCCCTACTCGATCGCGGGCGCCGACGGGTGGACCCTCACCGACCTGTTCGAGAACATCTACCTGCGGACCGCCGGTCCCGAGAAGTACGACCAGCTGGCGAAGCACGAGATCAAGTGGACGGACCCGTCCGTGATCGACGCGCTGAACCAGATGAAGGTCGTCATCGGCAAGTCGGCGAACATCGCCGGCGGCTCGCGCGGCGCGCTGCAGATCGACTTCCCGACCTCGGTGAAGCAGCTGTTCACCGACCCGCCGAAGGCGGCCATGACGTTCGAGGGCGACTTCGTGGGCGGCAACATCGCCAACGAGACGAACGCCCAGGAGGGCGACTACGGCGTCTTCACGTTCCCGTCGGTCAACGGCTCCGGCCCGGCCGTGGTCGGCGCCGGCGACATCGGCGTCCTGTTCAAGGACTCCCCCGCCGGCCAGGCGTTCATGACGTTCCTGACCACGCCGGAGGCCGCGCAGGCGTGGGCGAGCCGCGGCGGGTTCCTGTCCGCCAACAAGAACGTCGACCCGTCGGTGTACCCGGACGACATCACGCGCCAGATCGCGACGGACCTGGCCGACGCGGAGACCTTCCGCTTCGACATGTCCGACCTGGCGCCGCCCGCGTTCGGCGGCACCCCGGGCCAGGGC
Organism: Miltoncostaeaceae bacterium; assembly: GCA_035698305.1. Taxonomy (GTDB): domain Bacteria; phylum Actinomycetota; class Thermoleophilia; order Miltoncostaeales; family Miltoncostaeaceae; genus Miltoncostaea. The sequence goes on from DASSBX010000538.1 coordinate 1,689, forward strand.
GAGTGGAAGATCCTGCAGGACTTCCTCCGCAACCCGAACGACGTCCAGGGGACCGCGCAGGCGCTCGAGACGGCCGCCGCGCGCGCGTACAAGTAGGACGCGGTGGCGACGGGAGCACCCGCCGCCGACCTGCCGCCGGCCCCTCGTCCCGAGGGGCCGGCGCGCACGCGCGGTGACCGTCTGCGCCCCCTGGCGACGGCGCTGGCGTTCCTGGCGCCGGCGATCGTCCTGCTGGGCGTGTGGATCGTCTATCCGACGGTCTGGACGATCATCCGCAGCTTCTTCGACCGGGCCGGCGACGCGTTCGTCGGCTGGGACAACTACAAGGAGATCTTCGAGAACGACGCGCTGCTGAAGTCGGTCGAGAACAACCTGATCTGGGTCGCGATCGTGCCGGCCCTGGTCACGGCCCTCGGCCTGATCTTCGCGGTGCTCACCGAGCGGATCGCCTGGGGGACCGGCTTCAAGCTGGTCGTGTTCATGCCGATCGCGATCTCGCTGTTCGCCGCCGGCATCAGCTGGCGGATCATGCTCGACATCGACCCCGAGCGCGGCGCCGTGAACGCGGCGATCGGGCAGGTGGCCGACGCGATCAACGAGCCGGGCCCCCTGACGGGGGCGAAGCCGTCGGGCGCGGAGGTGGTGCAGTCGGGCGGCGCGATCGCGCTGAAGGACCCGGTGCAGCCTGGCCAGACCGCCCTGCTCGGGCTCACCGCCATCCGCGCGACGGAGGTGCCCGACGACGCCCGGCAGGCGGGCAGGCCGCGGGCGCTGCCGGACGGCATCACCGGGGTGGTGTGGCGCGACTTCAAGCCGGGCGGCGGCAAGCCGGGCGTGGTGGAGCGGGGCGAGACCGGCCTGCCCGGCGTGACCGTCGAGCTGCGCACGCCGGAGGGCGACAGCCGGTCGGTGAAGACCGCCGACGACGGCACGTTCGCGTTCGAGGATCTGCCGCCGGGCGACTACCGCCTCGGGATCGGCTCGAGCACGTTCCAGCAGGGCTTCGACGGCGTCTCGTGGCTCGGGTCGTCGCTCGTGGTGATCTCCTGCATCATCGCCTACGTCTGGGTGTGGGCCGGCTTCGCGATGGTGGTCATCGCCGCCGGCCTGGCGGCGCTGCCGCGCGACCTGCTGGAGGCGGCGCGCACGGACGGCGCGAACGAGTGGCAGGTGTTCCGGCGCATCACCGTCCCGCTGCTGGCGCCGGTGCTGACGGTCGTGTTCATCACGATGCTGATCAACGTCCTGAAGGTGTTCGACATCGTGCTGGCCGTCGCGCCCGCCTCCGTCCAGGACGACGCGGCGGTCATCGCGCTGTCGATGTGGCGGGTCGCGTTCACGGGCCAGGGCGACTTCGGGCTGGGCTCGGCCATCGCGGTGCTGCTGTTCGTGCTGGTCGTCCCGGTGCTGGTCCTGAACATCCGCCGCTTCCGGAGGGAGGTGTGACCGAGCCATGACCACCGCCACCGCACCGCCCCCCGCCTCCACGACGGAGGGCCCGGCACGCGAGGGCCTGGGCGCCAGGATCGTCGGCGTGCTGACGAAGGCGCCGCTCCAGGTCGTGCTGATCATCATCGCCCTGATCTGGCTGGTGCCGACGATCGGGCTGTTCATGACGTCGCTGCTGTCGGCGGAGGACGCCGGCAGCAACGGCTGGTGGAGGATCTTCAGCGAGCCGAGCCTCGCGACGTTCGACAACTACCAGTCGATCTTCGAGAACGACGACATCACCTCGTCGCTCTGGACGACGCTGATCATCGCCGTGGGCGGCACGGTGCTGCCGATCTTCGTCGGCGCCCTCGCCGCCTACGCGTTCGCGTGGCTCGAGTTCCCGGGGCGCGACTGGGTGTTCATCGCCGTGATCGCGCTCCTGGTGGTGCCGGTGCAGATGGCGCTGATCCCGATGTTCTCGCTGTACAACGACCTCGGGATCTTCGACACGTCGCTCAGCCTGATCCTGTTCCACACGGCGTTCGGCCTGCCGTTCGCGATCTTCCTGCTGCGCAACTTCTTCATCGGGATCCCGCGCGAGCTGCTGGAGGCCGCGCGCCTGGACGGGGCGAGCGAGTGGAGGATCTTCATGCGCGTCGTCCTCCCGCTCGGACTCCCCGCGATCGCCGCGCTCGCGGTGTTCCAGTTCATCTGGACGTGGAACGACCTGATCGTCGCGCTGACCCTCGCCCGCGACACCCAGCCGATCACCGTGGCGATCTTCTCCCAGCTGCGCCAGTTCGGGTCCAACATCGACCTGATCGCCCCGGCGAGCTTCGTCTCGATGGCGATCCCCCTGGTGCTGTTCTTCGCCTTCCAGCGCTACTTCGTCCAGGGGCTCCTCGCCGGCGCCGTGAAGTAGACGGGATCCGGCCCCCCGGCTTCCCGGGGGGCCGGCGTGCCCGGCTCAACCCAGGATGTCGACCGGCGCGCCCGGTGGGACGTTCCGGCCGAGGCGCGTGGCGACGCGGTTGTCGAGGCGGACGCACCCGTGGCTCACCGCCTGGCCCAGCAGGCTCGCCCGGTTGGTGCCGTGCAGCGCCACCCGGCCGTCGCCGCCGTCGAACTCCGACAGGTTCTCGGAGTGGGCGGAGATCGTGATGATGTAGGTCCCGAAGAAGCCGCCCGGGTTGCGCTGCCGCACCACCTCGGAGACGGCGAAGCGGCCCTTCGGCGTCGGGTTGGCGGGCGTGCCGACCGCGACCTTCCAGCTGCCGACGCGCTTGCCCTTCTTCAGCAGGTCCATCGTCCGCGTGCGCAGGTGGACCACCACCCGCCACGGCGTGCGCTTCACCTGCACCGCCTCCGCCGGCACCCAGCCGGTGGCGTCGTTCGGGCGGGTCGTGAGGCGGACCTTGTACCAGACCCCCTCCCTGTTGACCCGCGCTCCCAGCACCAGAAGCACGTTCGGGCCGCCGTTGTACGGCGCGCTGACCGCGAGCTTCGAGGTCTTGCGCGCCTTGACGCGGGGGGACGTGCGGGTGTGGACGGGCAGCAGCACCCGCGCCGTCCACGCCTCCTTCGTGGTGGGCCGGCTGGCGACGGCCCGCTCCTTGGCCGCCGGTTTCGACGCCGCGGCGGCGGGGCCGGCCGTCAGGGCGGCGCCCGCGCACGCGGCGGCCAGGCCGGTGGCCGCCGCGACGGCGGCCACGCGGCTTCGCGTGACCGCCATCAGCCCGTCACGCCGCCGGTCCGCGCCGCCGGGCGGGGCCCGGTGACCCTGGTGCGGGCGGTGTCGCGACGCGGCGGCAGGTTGTCGGCCGTCACCGTGGCGGCGTTCACGATCCTGCCCGTCACGTTCGCGTTCACCCGGACGCGCATCGTCAGCGCCCGCGAGGCGCCCGCGGCGAGCGTCCCCACCCGCCACGTCACCACGCCGTTGCGGATCGCCGCGCCCCGCGGGATGCGGACCAGCGTGAGCTGCGCCGGGACCAGGTCGGTGACCTCCACGTTGGTGGCGGGGAAGCCGCTGCGGTTGCGCACCGTGATCCGGTAGGTGAAGACGGAGCCGGCGCGGGCGGTCGCGGGCGCCGTCTTCGAGATGCCGATGTTGGGCGTCGGACCCCCCTGCGTCTGGGCGCCGCTGCCGCTGATCAGGCCGAAGTTGTTGTTCGGGCTGCCGATGCCGGAGCGGATCGGGATGCCCGTGAGCTGACGCGGGCTCGTCGCCGTCAGCCCGCCCGGCACCGCCACCGACACCGCGTAGCTGCCCGGCAGCAGGTCGGGGAAGCTGTAGGTGCCGTCCGCGCCCGAGAGCGTCTCGCGCTGGGTGACGGTGATGCCGCCGGGCCGCGTGCCCGTGAGCACCAGCCGCACGCCCGCGCGGCCCACCTCGCCCCCGTCGAGCCGCCCGTTGCGGTTCGTGTCGATGAAGACCGTGCCGGTGATCGGCGCGGGCCGCACGTTGCCGGCCACGAACTGGCCGACGCCGCCCGCCGGGACCGTCACCTGGGCCGACACGGGGGTGATCGGCGCCCACAGCGGGTCGACCACCTCGGCGATCGTCCACAGGCCGGCCGGGACGCTCGGGACCGTGATCGTCCCGTCCGCCCCCGTCACCACCACGCTGCCGTTCGCCTGCGGGTTGGTCAGCCGGAACGTCCACCCCGGCACGCCGGGCTCGCCCGCGTCGCGGGACCCGTTGCCGTTCACGTCCTCGAACTTGACGATCTGCAGCGTCCCCAGCTGGTCGGCCACGTCGAACGTGACCAGCGCCGACGCCTCGAGGACGCCGGGGACGGCGAAGAAGTCGACCGAGGCGCGGTACCGGCCGACGGCCGCGTTGGCCGGCGGGCTGTACGCGCCCACCTGGTTGATCGGGCTCGGCTGGCCGGCGGCGGACACCGTCTGCTGCTGCACCACGCCGCCCGCCGGGTCGGCGAACCGCAGCGCCCAGGAGTCGGCGACCGTCTGGTACGTGATCGAGAAGTCGACGTTCTGGGTCCCGCCGCCGCGCTGCACCGCCTGCGGCGGCGCGGGCGACCGGTTGAGCGAGATGCCGACCGCAGCGGCCACCGCCGGGATCGCGAGGGCGATGATCAGGGCGAGAACCCCGATGCCTCGCCAGCCGCCGAGGGGACCTCGTCGCATCGTCGTGCCTCTCTCTGGGTGCGCGGTGACGCGGCGGGTCGCGCCGTCCGCAGCGGAATCCGAACGCCCGCCCCGCAAGCGTTCCCTGCGGGGGCCTCCGTCGGAACCCCGGCGGCGCGGGCGAACCTCACGGAACCTGCGTCTGCAACGTTGCAGATGCCGGTTTCACGCCGGTCAGGCGGTGCGGACGCCCCCGAGCCGTGGCGGACGCGGCCGTGAGAGTCCCGCGATCACGGCGGCCAGCAGCAGCAGCGCCGCCGCGCCGGCCGCGAACCACACCGTCAGCTCCCGCAGCTCGTCCACGGGGGCCACGATCGACCCGATGTCGGCGAACACGGCCTGCAGGTCCTCGGCCGTGGTGCTCTGGGCGAACAGGCCGCCCGTGCGGTTCGCCATCGCCGACAGCGTCTCCGACGGCAGCGGCTGGTCGGGCCGCCCCGGGTCGTCGCCCAGAAGGATCGTGTAGACCGGCACCCCCGCGGCGGCGGCCCGCTCGGCGGCGGCCTCCGGGCTGGTGGCCTTCCTGATGGAGTTGGCCCCGTCGGTGAGCACGAGGAGGCGCCCGGGCGAGTCGGACGGGTCGGCGGGCGGCGGGTCGCTCACCGACCCGTTCGCCTGGAGGGCGGCGAGCGACGTGGTCACCGCCGCGCCGAGCGCGGTGCCCTCCCGCGTCTGCGTGATGCCGCCCAGCGCCGCGTGGATCGCGTCGCGGTCCTTCGTCGGCGCCAGCACCACCGACGCCCGGTCGGCGAACGTCGTGACGCCCACCGACGTGCCCTCCGGCGCCGCGTCGACGAAGCGCTCCGCGGCGTCGATGGCGGCCGCGAGGCGGCTCGGCTGGATGTCGGTCTTCTCCATCGAGTCGGAGACGTCGAGCGTGAGCATCACGCTGCTGCGCTGCTCCTCGCCGGTCGCCTCCACCGACGGGCGCGCCATCGCGACGATCCCGGCGGCCACGGCGAGCAGCGCGACGGCGAACGCGGCCGCGCGCATCCACCGCGTCCGCGCCGGCGGCCGCACCCGCATCACCGCGGGGTCGGCCCAGCGGGCGGCGGCGCGACCGCTCGAGCGCGTCCACAGCACGTAGCCGGCGGCCAGGACGGGGATGACGAGCAGGGCCCACAGCCAGTGCTCCGCCTGCCAGACCGGCCAGCTCACGACAGCCTCGGGCTGACGCGCCACGCCGCCGCCCCGGCGAGGACCAGCAGGATCACCGCGATGCCGGCGGGCCAGGCCGTCACCTCGGAGCGGACCGACTCGGTCCCCACCAGCGAGCCGAGCTTCTCGTACACCGCGCTCACCGACTCCGCGTCGGTGCTCTCGTACGCGTGGCCACCGGTGATCTCCGAGATCTCGCGCAACCCCACCGGGTCGGGCGGCACGGGCTGGCCGGTGGAGAGCACGCCGTCCTCGGTGCCGAGCGCGACCGTGTAGACCGGCACGCCGGCCTCCTTCGCGTCCCGCGCCGCCACCGACGGCGCGATGCCGACGGTGGTCGCGCCGTCCGACAGCACCACGATCCGCGCCGCGTCCAGCCGCCCGTCGTCATCGGTGGGGGGCTGCACCGAGCGGATCGCGTCGAGCGACGACACGATCGCCTCGCCCACCGCCGTCGCGCCGTCCGGGGTGAGGGTCTCGATGGCGCGGCGCATCGCGTCGCGGTCGGTGGTCGGCGCCACCAGCAGGTTGGCCTGGCCGGAGAAGCTCACGAGGCCCACCTGGTACTGGCGGGGGACCTCGTCGATGAACGTGAGGGCGGCGTCCTGCGCGGCGCGGAGGCGGTACGGGTCGACGTCGGTGGCGGCCATCGAGCCGGACACGTCGACGGCGAGCATGATCGTCGCCCGCTCGCGCGGCACCTGGCGGTCGACCGCCGGGCGCGCGAGGGCGAACACCAGGCCGGTGAGCGCCAGCGCCGCCAGCGCGAGCGGCAGGTGCCGGCGCGGCCGCGGGCCCGGGTCGGCCGCCGCGACCACGTCGAGGTCGGGGTAGGGGATGCCCGCCGCGGGGCGCCGGCGCCGCCACCAGACCACGAGGGCCAGGACGAGCGGCACCGCCAGCAGGAGCAGGAGCAGCAGCGGCTGCCCGAAGCTCACAGGACCCCCACCGCGCGGCGGCGGTTCGGCGGCCGGCCGAGGGAGCGCGCCAGGGGCAGCACCCAGTCGCGCCCGGTCTCGACGATCACGTGGCGCGCGCCGGCGCGGGCCAGCATGGCGTCACGGGCCCGGTCGGTGGCCTCGACCGCGGCGGCGAAGCGCGTCTGGAAGCGGGGGTCGGCCGTGTCGACCAGCCGCCGCCGGCCGGTCTCCATGTCGCGCAGCTGCACGGGGCCGACGTCCGGCAGGTGACGCTCGCGCGGGTCGCGGACCTCCACCGCCACCACCTC
>DASSBX010000539.1:0-5715 GCA_035698305.1 Miltoncostaeaceae bacterium
GACCACGGAGACCTTCCTCCGCGACTGGGTCGGCGAGTTCCACTGGTTCATCGACCGGGTCTACACCGCCCTGCCCCGCGAGACCTGAGCCGCGGCCGGGCGGCCCACGCCCGGGGGATCCGAGGTGTCGTGCGACGGCGATCAGCGCCCGACGGTGGGCGACCGGGGTGCTCGGTATACGCTCAGTTCCGCTCGGCCGGCTCGTCGCGGGAGGGCGTGGGAGCGATGGAGGTGCGGGTCCGTCTCGGCGCCGGGTTGTCCCGGCTCTCCACCGCGCCCGCGCTCACGTTCCGATTGGACGAGGGCGCGACCGTCGATGACGTGATCGCCCGGCTGCGCGAGCGGGAGCCGGAGCTGGCCCCCGCCCTGCGCTCGGCGCTGCCCGTCATCGGCGGCCGCCACGCCGACCCCGGCCAGCGCCTCGAGGACCGCCAGGAGATCGCCCTGCTGCTGCCCGTGTCGGGCGGCTGACCGGAGAGAGGAGCCCCCGATGGCCACCCAGGAATCGTCGCCGCGCACGGGCGAGGCCCGCCAGACCGTCCTCGTCGACACCTTCACCGACGGGCTGCTCGGCCCGGACGTGCCGATGCTGGGCCCGGTGGCGGACGGGGGGCACATCGTGTGGAACCCCACGCCCGGCTGCTGGGGCCCGATGATCACGCCGTCGATCCGCGGCGGCCACGAGGTGTGCCAGCCCGTCGCGGTCGAGGGGGCCGCGGCCGGCGACGGCGTGGCCATCCGGATCAAGGACATCGCCGTCACCTCCCTCGCCACCGCCTCCGGCAACGACCAGGCGATGGAGGGCCGCTTCAACGGCGACCCCTACTGCGCCGCCGTGTGCCCCGGCTGCGGGACCGAGTGGCCGGACACCCGGGTGGAGGGCATCGGGCCCGAGTCGGTGCGGTGCGCCAACTGCGGGGCGGACTGCACGCCGTTCACGTTCACCAACGGCTACACGATCGCCTTCGACGAGCTGCGCTCCGTCGGCGTCACGGTCCCGAAGGACGCCGCGGAGGGCTTCGCCCGCGAGGCCGCGCGCTACGCGGCGCTGCCGGACAACTCCGTCCAGAACCCCATCCTCGGGTTCGCGCCCCACGACATCGTCGCCCTCGCCACGCGCCTGAGGCCCTTCCTGGGCCAGATCGGCACGTCCCCGTCCACCACCATCCCCGACTCCCACAACGCCGGCGACTTCGGCGCGTTCCTGATCGGGGCGCCCCACCGCTTCGCCCTCGACGCCCAGGAGCTGCAGCGCCACAAGACCGACGGCCACATGGACATCGACGCGGCCCGCGCCGGCGCGATCCTCGTGTGCCCGGTGAAGGTCGAGGGCGCCGGCGTGTACCTGGGCGACATGCACGCCCTCCAGGGCGACGGCGAGATCGCCGGCCACACCTGCGACGTCGCCGGCACCGTCACCCTGCAGGTGGAGGTGGTGAAGGGGCTCGGCAACGACGGGCCGATCCTGTTCCCGGTCGAGGAGGACCTGCCGTTCCTGGCGCGCCGCCTCGAGGCCGCCGAGCGCGAGCGCGCCCTGGCCCTCGCCCGCCGGCACGGCATCGCGGAGCTGGAGGACGCCTACCCGGTGTCGGTGGTGGGGACCGGCCCGGACCTCAACTCGGCCACCGACAACGGCCTCGCCCGGGCCGCCGACCTGTTCGGCATGACCGTCCCCGAGGTGATGAACCGCGCGACGATCGCGGGCGCCATCGAGATCGGCCGCCACCCCGGCGTGGTCCAGGTGACGTTCCGCGCCCCCGCCGACCGGCTCGACGCCCGCGGCCTGCTCGGCTACGCCGTCGAGCAGTACGGGGAGGGGTGACCCAAGCTCTGTAGCACAGATCGTGCTACGTTCACTCCATGTCCAAGACCGTGAGAGCTCGTCTCGACGACCCGAGCGCCCGGGCGCTCGCGGTGCTGACCTCGTCGGGCCTCACCGAATCCGAGGCGGTGCGGCGAGGCCTCATCGTCGCCGCCGAACGAGCTCGCCGGCGTTCCGAGCTCGCCGCCGAGGTGCTTCGGCTCGCTTCTGATCCGGCCGACCGCGCGGCCAGAGCGGCCGTGATGGCCGACATGGAGGCGCTCGGGGCCGATCTTCCCGAGTGATCCGGGGCGCCGTGCACCGGCTCGTCCTGCCGCCCGGCGCGGGGCACGAGCAGCGCAGCCGGCGCTACGGGGTGATCGTCCAGGCGGACCAGCTCCTCGGTCTTTCGACGGTGATCGTCGCGCCGACCTCGACGCAGGCCCTCCCTGCGTCGTTCCGGCCGGTGATCGAGGTGGATGACCAGCCGACCCGCGTGCTGGTCGAGCAGATCAGGGCGCTCGATCTGACGCGCCTCGGCGAGCAGGTGCGCATGCTCAGTCTCGACGAGCTCCGGCAGGTCGACGACGCTTTGGAACTCGTGCTGGACCTCTGACCCGTCATAGACTCGGGGCCGAGGCTGGGAGCCGCCGATGTCGCTGCCACCGAACGTGTTCCTCGAGAACCCGTCGCAGTTCGACGGGGTGGGGCTGCACCGGCGCGACCCGGCCTACATCCGCGAGCTGATGCCGGTCATGGAGCTGCTGCACCGGTACTGGTTCCGGGCCACGGCGACCGGCCTCGAGCACCTCCCGCGGGAGGGGCCGGCCCTCGTCGTGGGGAACCACAGCGGCGGGATCATGACCCCCGACACCTCGGTCACGCTGCACGCGTGGATGACCGCCCTCGGCGCCGACACGCCCATGTACGGGCTGGTGCACCCGGCGATCTTCCGGATCCCCTACCTCAACGTGCACACCATGAAGATCGGGGGCATCCGGGCCCACCCGCGCCAGGCGATGGAGGCCCTCGACGCCGGCGCGGTCGTGCTGGTGTACCCAGGCGGCGGCGACGAGGTGTACCGCAGCTACGCGCGCCGCAACGAGGTCGACCTGATGGGTCGCACCGGCTTCATCAAGCTGGCGATGCGGTACCGGGCGCCGATCGTCCCGCTCGTCGCCGCCGGCGGGCACGAGACGCTCATCGTGCTGCACGACGGCGAGGGCCTCGCACGCCGCCTGGGCCTCGACCGGCGGGGCGTGACGCGGCTGCCGGTGACGCTGTCGTGGCCGTGGGGCGTGCTCGTCGGCTTCCCGTACAACATCCCGTTCCCGGCGCGGATCGACGTGCGGGTGGGCCCGCCGGTCGACCTGGACGACATCGACCCCGCCGACATGCGTGACCGGCGCGTCGTACGCGAGTGCTACGAGCGCATCGAGGGGCGGATGCAGGAGATGCTGGACGAGATGGTCGCCGCCCGGGCATGACGTCCGCGGCCAGGCCCGCCCGCGGCGCCACCATGCGCGACAAGGAGCGCGCGGGACGCTCCGGCGCCGGCCACGACCGCTTCTTCGGCACCCTCGCCCGCTACCGCGACGAGGTGCTCGACGAGTTGCGCGCGCTCATCCCCGACAACACCTACCGGGGGGTGCTGTACGACCTGATGCTCGAGTACCCCCTCCGCGAGGGGAAGGGCTTCCGGCCGGCGCTCTGTCTGGCCACCTGCCAGGGGTGCGGCGGCCGCCTGGCCGACGCGGTGCCCTCCGCGGCGGCGCTCGAGCTGTTCCACAACGCATTCCTGATCCACGACGACCTGGAGGACGGGTCGCTCAACCGGCGCGGCAGCCCCACCCTCCATGCCAAGTACGGCGTCGGCATCGCCGCCAACGTCGGCGACGGCATGAACGTGCTGGCCCTCGGGACGCTGCTGCGCAACGTGGAGGTGGTCGGCCTGGAACGGGCGCTCGCCACCGTGCGGGAGGCGGAGCGGATGGCCCGCGAGTCGGTGGAGGGGCAGGCGATGGAGCTCGACTGGATCCGGCACAACCGCTCCGACCTGGGCGTGCGCGACTACCTGACCATGTGCCGCAAGAAGACCTGCTGGTACACCTGCATCGCCCCCATGCGCATCGGGGCGCTGATCGCGGGCGTCCCGCCGGCGCGGCTCGGCCGGTTCGACGCGTTCGGATTCCACGTGGGCGCGGCGTTCCAGATCCAGGACGACGTGCTGAACCTCACCGCCGAGGAGCACCTCTACGGCAAGGAGATCGGGGGCGACATCGCCGAGGGCAAGCGCACCGTGATGGTGGTGCACGCGCTCGCCAACGCGCGCCGGCGCGACCGGGCCCGGCTGGTGCGCATCTTCGGGAAGGAGCGCGACGAGAAGACCGAGGACGAGCTGGCGTTCGTGCGGGCGGCGATCGACGCGTGCGGCTCCATCGACTTCGCCCGCGCCCTCGCCCACCGCCTGGCGCTCCGCGCCGAGAGGCTGTTCGGCCGCGACCTGCGCTGGCTCCCCGACTCCCCGCACCGCCGCTTCCTGGGCGAGATGATCGACTACATGATCACCCGCCGCCTCTGACGCGGTACGCGTCCAGCAGGTCGCGCAGGCCCGGGGAGCGGACCGCCCCCTCCACGAACGCCGTCAGCGCCCGGGCCAGGCGCAGGACCGCCTCGGGGTCGCCGCGCACGTCCAGCCGCCCCGCCTCCACGGCGCCCAGCAGGTCGATCCGGCCGTCGATCAGGTCGAGCACCACCCCGTCGCGCGCCACCACCCGGCCCGTCGCCCGCCGCGCGGGCCGGCGGCCCGCCCACGCGCGGTCGCCGCGCCCCTCGACCGCGAAGCGCTCGCCGTCGACGTCGAGCAGCACGGCGCCGGGGCCGAGCGCGTCCACCAGGCGGTGGTGGGCGGCGGGCGCCTCGGCCCACAGCAGCGCCAGCGCGCGCCGCACGAACGCGGCGGTCGTGGCCGGGGCCGGCGGGGCGGCGGCCACGTCACGCGCCCATGAACTCGAACACGGCCCGCGAGCGGAACGCCACGTCACGGCCGGCGACCCGCCCCTCCACCGCCATCTCGCCCACCGCCTCGGCCAGGCGCACGAACCCGGCGCCCAGCTCGCCCGGGACGACCACCTCCACCACGCTCGCGGGCACGAACCGCAGCGCCAGCCGGGCGCCGTCGTCGGCGGCCTCCACCTCCACGGCGCGGGGCACGGCCGACGCCGACCCCTGCGCCAGCAGCCCCATCACCCCCGGCACCCGGCGCACCGGGCCGCCGGCGAAGCGCCCGGCCATGCGGGCCCGCAGCTCGCCGCGCGCGAACACGCGCACCAGGTCGGCGCCGCTCCACAGCGACAGCGTGTGCTCCTTGGCGATCGTCCCGCCGCGGTCGGAGGTGCGGTCGTAGACGACGGTCAGTCCCGGCCCGCCGTCCGCGCCGGCGGGCTCGCGCGCCACCCCCCACTGCCAGCCGAAGTCCTCACCCCACCACCACCGGCCCCAGTTGTGGTCGTGGTAGCCGCGCCACCCGTCCAGGGGGCCGCGCCAGCCCGGCAGCCGGGCCGTCCCCCCCACCGCCAGGTCGGGGACGATGAGCCAGTTGACGTAGCCGCTGCCCACCGGCGTGTCGTGCCAGATCATCGCGGGCTCGGCCGCCGGCGTGAGCTCGGCCCGGACGGCGAGGGTGCCGTCGCGCAGCGCCGCCGCCACGCGGTAGCGGCCGCCGCGGAACGCGATGCGCTGCCGCCCCACCCGCAGGCCTGCCGAGCGCCCCGACACCGCCGCGTCCGCGCCGCGGTACAGGTCGACGCCGCCCGACCAGCCCTCCGGCCCGTGCGCCAGCAGCACCACCTTCGCCTGGCCGCCGGCCCCGGGGAGGTCGCCGTCGACGCTCAGGTTCACGATCACGGTGCGCT
>DASSBX010000540.1:0-3306 GCA_035698305.1 Miltoncostaeaceae bacterium
CACGAAGGTCAGCAGCAGGGTCGCCTTGTCGCCCACCACCTCGACGGTGTGGGGGACGCCCTGCGGCAGGGCCGCGTAGGCGCCGGGCCCCACCTCGACGCGGGCGTCGCCGACCTGCGCCACCAGCCGGCCCTCGACGACGTAGACCAGCTCGTCCTCGCGCGAGTGGGTGTGCAGGGGCGGCTCGTCGCCGGCGAGCAGGGTGTACAGCACGGCGCCGTAGTCGCCCCCGGTCTGGGTGGCCTGCGCCTTCAGCTCGAGGGTCGAGCCCTTCGTCGTCGTCACGGACTCCCCGCCGGTGGGCGGGGTGAGAACGGGTTCCTGGACCGACATCTGACCTCCCGGTCGTTGCGTTTTCGTCGCCGCCGTCTCCGCCGGCCGACGCGGTGATCATGTAATGCAAAAAGCTTTTCTTCAAGCTTTCGTGGTGTCAGAGGGACGGGCGTACTACGCTTCCGCCCCGTGGCGGAGGCCGAACCGGACCGGATCGCGCGCGGGATCGCCCGCTGGGCGGAGGCGCGACCGGAGGTGGACACCTCCGGGACCGAGGTGGTGGGGCGGGTGCTCTGGCTCGCCGCCCGCTTCCAGGACACGATCGCCAGGGCGCTCGCCCGGCACGGCCTCACGCTCGGCGAGTACTCGGCGCTCGCGATCCTGCGCAGCCAGGGCGGTCCGGACCACGAGCTGACGCCCAGCGCCCTGGCGCGGGCGACCTACGTCACGACGGGGGGGATGGCCAACATCCTGCGGCGTCTCGAGGCCCACGGCCTGGTGGGCGGGCGCCCCGACCCGGGCGACGGCCGGCGCGTGCTCATGCGGCTCACCGCTGCGGGGCGCGAGCGCATCGACGCCGCGCTGCCGGACGTCGCCGAGGCCGAGGGCGTGCTGGTGCGGTCCCTCACCGCCCGCGAGCGGGCGTCGCTCGCCCGGGGCCTGTCTCGCCTGGTCGCGAGCCTGGACGACTGACCCCTCACGGGCGGACGCGGATGATCGTCTTTCCGCTGGTCCGCTCGGCCGCGGTGAAGGTGGCGACGGCATCGTCGAGGGGCGCGACGGTGCCGATGTGCGTCCGCAGGCGTCCGTCCCGCACCCGCTGGACGATCTCCCCGAGCTGGGCACGATCGGATTCGACGACGAAGTCGATCGCCAGGCCGTCGGCGGGGCGCGCCTCGGCCGGGCCGACGACGGTCACCAGGGTCCCGCCGGGGCGGATCAGCGCCGCGGACCGCGTCTGGATGTCGCCGCCGATGACGTCGAAGACCAGATCGACGCCGCCGACGTCCTCCAGCGCGTCGGCGTCCAGGTCGACGAACTCGTGCGCGCCGAAGTCGAGCGCCGTCTGCCGGTGCGAGGCGCGTCCCGTGCCGATGACGTACGCGCCGGCTTCGCGCGCGAGCTGCGCCACCATCGTCCCGACGGCGCCGCCCGCGCCGTGCGCGAGGACGCTCTGGCCCGCCCGGACGCGACCGTGATCGAACAGCCCCTGCCACGCGGTGAGGCCGGAGATCGGCAGGCTCGCCCCCACCGTGAAGTCGACGTCGCCGGGCAGCGGCGCGAGGTTGCGCGCCTCGACGGCCACGTACTCGGCCAGGGTTCCGTCGCGATGCCAGTCGGTGAGGCCGAACACCCGCTGTCCCACCGACAGCCCCGTCGTGCCGTAGCCGAGCGCGGTGACCACTCCGGCGAGCTCGTGCCCGGGGATCGACGGGGTCCGGTCCCGGTCGCTGCGATCCGTCCACGTCGAGGGCCACGCCATCTCCGTCGGGACGAATCCCGATGCGTGAACCCGGACGACGACGTCGTTGATCGCCGCCGGCGGCTCGGGCCGCTCCGCCAGCGTCATCCCGGCCGTTCCCGTCGCCTCGTCCGTCACCACGATCGCCCTCACCCGGCACCTCCCGGTACTCGTTTCCCGCCCGCCGTGTCATTGGACGGCATCGTCCACTCCGAAGCGTCGGCGACTGCGCGTACGCCATCCGTGCGCGACGATACAGGACCATATCGTCCAGAACGAGGGTGGGCATCCGGCCGACTAGACTCGTGGCGTGGCGCTTCGGGACGGTGAGGATGGAGCTCCCCGCCTCACCGCGCGGGGCGCTGCGACGCGCGCTCGCATCGTGCGCGCCGCGGCCGACCTGATGCATGAGCGGGGGGTGGCGGCGACGACCCTCGATGACGTGCGCGCCGCCAGCGGCACCAGCAAGTCCCAGCTCTACGGCCACTTCGCCAATAAGGACGCACTGGTCCAGGAGGTGATCGCCCTCCGGGCCGCCGAGGTCCTGGCCCGCCACGAGCAACGGCTGCGCCGGCTCGACTCCTTCCGCGGCCTGGAGCTGTGGCGCGACGCGATCGTCCGTCGCAACGCGCTGCGCGGCGGCGCCTACGGCTGCGAGCTCGGGTCACTCGCCGGCGAGCTGGCCGACCAGGACGAGGACGCGCGGGCCGCGTTGTTGGGCCATTTCCAGACGTGGAAGCAGCTCCTGGCGGACGGCCTGGAGCGGATGCGCCAGAACGGGGCCCTCCGGGAGGACGTGGACCCCGATGGGCTGGCCACCGGCATCATCGCCGCCCTCCAAGGCGGCTACCTGCTCGCCCAGACCGAGCGGTCGACCAGGCCGATGGAGATCGCCCTCGACATGGCCCTCGCCCACGTGCGCACCCTCACCCCGGAGGGCGGCGGTCGCCTCTGAGCAGGTCGCGCAGGCGGTCCGAGCTCGGCGGCCGCGAGTTCGCCAGCCAACCGTCGATCGATTCGGGACCGAAGTCGAGCGCGGCGAGGTGGAAGGCCACGTCGCCGACGACGACCGGCTGCTCCAACGGGGCGAAGCCGAGCGTGACGAGCGCGGGCATCAGCGGCTCGGGGTCGGCCACCACGAAGTCGAGCCGGCCCAGGTGCGGGCGCATCGTGAAGTGATCACGTTTGACGTCGAGCATGGTCGCGGTCTGGACGGGACCGGGCGCCTCGCCGGTGCCCACGGCGAGGGCGCGGCGGTGCACGAGCGTCTTCTGGCCCGGTGGCAACGGGTGGCGTCGTGCGTGGGCACGCCACGCCGCGACGATCGGATCGTTTCGTTCGAGGGAGGGCGGGATCGTCCGCCACTCGCAGACGACGGAGCACCCGGCGACGCCACCGGAACGGTCTCGGACGACGCGCACGGCGTGCGGCGCCAGGTCTGCCCACCGGTCGAGGACGGCGGCGCCCTCAGGCGGATCGTGCGCAGTCCACGGCGCCCGGATGGCGGGCATGTCCTCGGGGCGGGCGGGCTCGACGGAGTAGCGGTGCGCCGTGGTCGGGAACATCGCCTC
>DASSBX010000541.1:0-5058 GCA_035698305.1 Miltoncostaeaceae bacterium
CTGAAGGTGACCGCCCGGTGCTTGCCCGAGGCGCGCGTCGAGGGTGCCGCCCCGGCCAGGCAGGCCAGCGACTCGGCGCTCGGAAATCGCTCGCGGCAGTCGCCGATCTCGGCCAGCAGGGCGGCGGCGCGCACGGTGCCCGAGCGGGGCAGGCTGGTGAAGATCGCCCCGTCGGGGTGCAGGGCGAGCGCCTCGGCGATGCGCGCCTGCAGCAGGTCGATCTCATCGCGCACGGCCCCGATCAGCCGCACCAGCGACTCGGTGACGACGCCCTGGGCGCGGCCCTGCTCGCCGTCAAGGCCGTCCGGGGCGTCGGCCAGGCGCCGGTGGAGCTCGCCCGCCGAGCGCCGGCCGCAGTAGGCGTTGGCGCGCAGCCAGCTCGACAGGCGCCGCTCGGAGAGCCAGGCGGCGGCCGTCGCCGAGGAAAAGCGCCCCAGGAAGCGCAGGCTGATCGGGCTGTCGAGGTCGGCGAACAGGCCGACCGCGCCCGGGAAGACGACCTGCAGGTGGGCGCGCAGCTGGTTGGCGAGCGCCACCCGGTGGGCGACCAGGTCCTTGCGGGCGCGCACCAGGCCCCGCAGAGCGAGCGTCTCGGCCGAATCCGGGCGCAGGGCGCCAAAGCGCGCGCCGTCGGTGCGCAGGCAGTCGGCCAGGACGTAGGCGTCGAAGGCGTCGTCCTTGTTACCCGCCGACCCGTAGCGCTGCCTGAGGGCCTTCACCTGCCGGCTGGCGATCACCACCACCTCGAGGCCCGCCCCCATCAGGGCGTCGACCACCGGGCCGTCGGGGCGCTCGATGGCGACACGGCTGACGCCATGGCGCCCAAGGCGTCGGCACATCGCCGCCAGATCGGCGGCCCGGTGGGCAACCGCGAAGCGATCGACGATGGCCCCAACCTCATCCACCACGCAGATCGCGTGCGACGTGCTCGCCCAGTCGACGCCCGCGTAGCGCACGGTCGTATCCTCCATTGCTGCCTCCTCGCTGCTGACTCAGTGGGGAAGCACCCGGTGGTCCCTGGACGTGTCTGCCGGTCGCTCACTGATCGGCGCTCTCTGGCGCTCAGCCCTATAGCCAGTCGGCACGTCCTGGGCCACCGGCCCTCGCAGAACTCACGCTGGCGATCGAGTCGCGAGCGCCGTTGGCGATGGGCCGGTGGACACCAGGGGTGCGCCGGTAGCTCTATCGCTTCCGGCAGATGGATGGTGCACCAGGGAGCGCCGGGCTGCGGGTCGCAGGAGGCGGCCGCGGTGTGGGCGCACGTCCGCACGACGGCGGAGGCCCTCGAAGCGACGCTGGGCGCGCCGCCCGAGGGCTCGCTCCGATGCCGCGCCGGCCCGCCGGGGCTCACGCCTCGGCGGTCTCGGGCGCCGGGTCCTGGCGCAGACGCCGGATCAGGTCGGCGACGTCGGCCGTGCGCTGCTCCAGGTCGCGCTGGTACTCCTCCAGCCGCGCGAGCCACTCCTCGCGGTTGAAGGAGCGCATCCCGAACGGGCCGCGCGCCGCGCCGCAGCGTCGGCCGCGGCCGTGGTGATGGCGATGGGTCATGGGTTCACCTCCCCTCCACCTCGTAGCGTGCGATGAACGCGTCGAGGACCCCGCGGGCATCCCGGAGCGCCCCGATCCACCCCGCCAGCAGCGCGCGGCCGGCGTCGGTGAGCCGGTAGACGCGCTTCGCGGGGCCGGGCAGGCCGGAGTCCCACTCCGAGTCGACGATCCCCTCCTCCTCCAGCGAGCGCAGGAGGCGGTAGAGGTTGCCGAGGTCCAGCCTCCGCTCGTCGCGGAGCAGGCCGGGGACGCGCTCGAGCAACTCGTAGCCGTGCATCGGCCGCTCGGAGAGCAGCAGCAGCACGACGGGCTCCACGAAGCGCTCCACCCGGGCGTGGACCTCCCACGTGCCGGGGGCGACCTGGCGCCGCACGCGCGCTCCGCGCCCGCCCGGCCCGCGTCCCCCGGGGCCCATGCCCCGCCGCATCCCGTGTGGTGGTCCTCCTCGCATGCCGGCACTATAGGTCAAATACATATGTTGTGTCCAGTGCACGTCCGCTGGCTACCGTCGCGGGATGCTCTGCGAGCCGGCACCCGCCCTCACCGACCTCGTCCTGGGACTGGTCACGCTCGGGCTCGGCTGGGCGTTGCGCCGACGCCCCGACGTCCACCGGTACTGGCTCCTCACCTTCTGGTGGTCCGGCGCGGCGGCCGTCGCCGGCTTCGTCCACCACGGCTGGGTGACCTGCTCCGACACGTGGGCGGACCCCAGCTGGGCGGTGATCAGCGGGATGGTCGTCATCGCGATCTCGTACCTGCTCGCGGCGACGGTGATCGAGGTGCTCGGACCGGGCCGTGGCCGCGTGTTCTGGGCCCTGCGGTCGGCGAGCCTCGTCGCCTACGCGATCGTGGCCCTGACCGGCAACGCGGGGGTGGGGGCGATTCTGCTCTGCGAGGGGATCACCATGCTCGCCATCCTCGGGCTGTGGTTCGGCGCCGCCGCCCGCGGGATGCCGCTGGCGCGGCAGGTGTGCGTCGCCCTGCTGGCGAGCGGCGCCGCCGCCGGCTTCAGGGCGATGCCGGCGTCGTGGACGGAGGTCGTCGGGCTCGACCCCATCTCGCTGTACCACCTGGCGCAGATCCCCGGCCTGGTCCTGCTGGCGCGGGCCCTGCTGATCCGCGCCCCCGAGCCGGAGGGGCGGCGCGTGGCCTACCCCGCCCCGGACGCCCCCGCGTAGATCCCGTCCGACACCAGCGCGGCGTGCTGCTCGACCTCCTGGTCGGTGGGGCCGTCGTCACGCAGGACCATGCCGCGCACGAGCGGCGCGATGAGCAGGTCGGCGACGACGCCGGGGTCGACGTCGAGCCGCAGCTCCCCGCCCTCGATGCCGCGCGCGATGATCCCGACGATCCGCTGGCGGCGGGGGCCCAGGATGCTGTCGGTGAGCTCGCGGGCGATCGCCGCGTCCCCCGCGCTCTCGAACAGCGCAGACCGCAGGAAGCGCGAATCGGGCCCCGAGACCAGGAGCGAGCGGTCGTCCTTGAGGGCGAGTGTCAGTTCCTCGCGGACGCTCCCCCCTCCGGGCCCGGGGACCTCGGTGCGGAGGTCGGCGATCGCCGCCACGATCACCTCGCGGCGGTTCGCCCATCGCAGGTAGATCGTGGGCTTGCCGACGCCCGAGCGGTCGGCGATCGCCGACATCGAGGCCCCGTGGACGCCCAGCTCGCCGGCGACCGCACGCGCCGCGTCGAGGATCCGCCGGTTCGCGCCGGGGTCACGGGGACGCCCCCGCTTGCGCTTCGGCGGCTCGCCGCCCTCCTGCTGCTGCTCCTCGGTCACGCGGCTCCTCTTCGTCCGGTCCCGGCGACGATCGTCGTCGCCGGTGATTGCCGTATTTAGTGAGAGGACCCTCGGAGGGCGCAACCCCCAAAGGGGGGCCGAGGTGACGGTCGTACTTGCCCCGCAGGCGTTTCTCGCGTTCCATGGCTGCGGCACTCGGGTCGGGCGCCATCCTGCCGATACACCACCCGAGTGCAGTGGCCGACAATTTGACCGCATCCCACCCGACGACGGTCTGGCTGCGCGCGTGCCTCGCGCGGCTGGCCGACCCACGCCTCCGGCGACCGCTGATCGCGACCGTCGCGGTCGCCGTTCTCGGCCTCACCGCGTGGGGCGTCATGAACGCCGCCGACCCGGGGCGGCTGCGCGACAGCTTCACCGGCGTCAGCTGGCCGTGGATCGTCGCCGCCTGCGCGGCCTACGCGGCGACCCAGCTCACGTCGGCGATGGTGTGGAAGGTCGGGCTCGACGCCGGCGGCCTCGGCGCCATCGGCCACGGCCACGTGATCCGCGCGCACCTGCTCGGTCGCGGCGCCTGCGAGCTGCTCCCCGCCCACCTGGGCGAGGCCGTCCGCTACGCCGCCGTGCGCCGCCACCCGGCCGCCGACGGAGGCGGGCTGCGGATCGCCGGCAGCATGAGCGCGTTCAAGGTCCTGGACGGCGTGGTCACGTTCGCCGTGGTCGCGGCGGCCACCACCGTCGCGCCCCTCCCCTCCGGCTTCACCCCGATCCGGTGGGCCGCCGGCCTGATGCTGGGCGGGCTGATCGTCGCGGTGCTGGTGCTGTGGCGCTTCGGCGGCTCGCGCCTGGCGGTCCTGGTGCCGCGCCGCGCCCGGGGGCTGCTCGACACGTTCGGCCGCGGGGCGGGCCTGCTGGCCTGCCGGCGCTCGATCGTCATCGCCGCCGGCCTGCAGCTCTGCGCGATCGGGATGCGCATCCTCTCCCTGGCCGCCCTGCTCGCCGCCTTCGGGCTGCCGGCCGCCGCCGCACCCCTGGTCTTCGGCCTGATGATCGTCTCCGGCTACCTGGCCATCTCCCCCGGCGGCGCCGGGATCCGCGAGGCCGCGGTGGTGCCGGTGCTCGTGACGACCTACGGGCTGACGGCGGCCCCGGTGCTCGCGTTCAGCCTCGGCGTCCAGGCGATCGCCCTGGTCGTCTCGGTGCTCGGCGCGCTCGTCGCGCTGGCCCTCGACCGCCGCTCCGCCGCGCCGGCCCCCGCGCCCGCGCTGGCCTAGGCGCCCTCGCGGGCGCCCGAGAGGGCGGCCAGCAGGGCGAGGTCGTCCAGCACCAGGCCCCCCACCCCGAGGGCGATCAGCCGTTCCGCGTGCGCGCGGTCGGCGACGTCCCACGTCATCACCAGGCCGACGCGGCGGCGGAGAGCCGCCACGGCCTCCGCGTCGAGCAGGTCGGACCGCACGCAGGCGGCGGCCCCGTCCGGGAGCGCCCGCCCGAGCAGGCGCGTCAGCTCCCTCCGCCCCGCCGCCGAGTAGGCCAGCCGAACGCCGGGCTCGCCGGCGAGGGGATCCAGGAGCCGCCACCGCCGCGAGGTCAACGTCGCGCCCGGCAGCCCCGCGGCGCGGACGGCGGCGAGCGCGTCACGCGAGAGGCACGCGGCACCGCCCTTCAGGTCGATCATCGGCTCGGCCCCCTCGGGGAGGGCGGCGAGCAGCGGGCCGAGCGCCGCGGCGGGCCTGCGGGCCCACCGGATCCCCTCCCGGTCCCACAGCACC
>DASSBX010000542.1:0-2846 GCA_035698305.1 Miltoncostaeaceae bacterium
GCGGGACGCCGGCATCCCCGCCCTGGAGGAGTCGGTGCGGGTGCTGGACGGCTCGCCCGCCCGGCTGGAGCTGGCGAAGTCGCTCGTCGCCCTCGGCACCGCGCTGCGGCTGGCGCGACGCCCCACCGACGCGCGCGAGCCCCTGGCCCGCGGGCTGTCGCTGGCGGCGGCGTGCGGCACGCCCCCGCTGGCGGCGCGCGCCCGCGCCGAGCTGCAGGCCGCCGGCGTGCGCGCCCGCGCCGACGCGCTCTCCGGCGTCGGCGCCCTCACCGCCAGCGAGCGCCGTGTGGCCGACCTGGCGACGGAGGGGTACACCAACAAGGACATCGCGCAGCAGCTCTACGTGACCCCGAAGACCATCGAGGTCCACCTGTCGAGCGTGTACCGCAAGCTCGGCATCAGGTCCCGGCGGGAGCTCTCCGGGGCGCTGCAGCCGGCATGACGAGGAGGATGTGATGGGTAGGCGGTACGTCGTTCCCGACGCGTTCACACGCCGGGTGATGAACCCCGCGGTGACGCTGCTCACGCGGCTCGGCATCAGCGTCATGGGGTCGCGGGTGCTCGAGGTGGCGGGACGGCGCAGCGGCCTGCCGCGGCGCACGCCCGTGAACCTGCTGCAGGTCGGCGACGACCGGTACCTGGTGGCGCCGCGGGGCGACACGCAGTGGGTGCGCAACCTGCGTGCGGCCGGGGAGGGGCATCTGCTGCTGGGCCGCCGCCGCACGCGCTTCGCCGCCCGCGAGGTCCCGGTCGACGAGCGCGAGCCGGTGCTGCGCGCCTACCTGAAGCGGTGGACGTGGGAGGTCGGCAAGTTCTTCGGCGGGGTGAAGGCCGACTCGCCGGCCGAGGACCTGGCGCGCATCGCCCCCGACCACCCCGTCTTCCGTCTCGGCCCGCCGTGACCGCGCCCAGCGGCGAGCAGGTGACCCTGCGCCACGGCCCGTGGGAGGCGGTGGTGGTGGAGGTCGGCGGCGGCCTGCGGTCGCTCACGCGCGACGGCGTGCCCGTGCTCGACGGCTACGGGGCGCACGAGATGGCCGGCGGCGGGCGCGGCCAGCCCCTGATCCCATGGCCCAACCGGCTGGCGGGAGGCACCTACGAATGGGAGGGGCGCCGGATCCAGGCGCCGCTCTCCGAGCCCGCCCGCGGCAACGCCAGCCACGGCCTCGTCCGCTGGTCCAATTGGACGTCCGCCGAGCGTGCGGGTGACCGCGTGACGATGCGGCTGCGGCTGAACCCGCAGCCCGCCTACCCCTTCACCCTGGACCTGGCCGTGGCCTACGCGCTCGGCGCCGACGGGCTCACCGTGACGCTGACGGCGGAGAACACGGGGGATCGCCCCGCCCCGTTCGGCGCCGGGTTCCACCCCTACCTCACGGCCGGGACGGCGCTCGTCGATGACGCCGTCCTGACCGTGCCCGCCGACGCCTGGCTCCCGGCGGACGACGCCGGCATCCCGACCGGCGGGCACCGGCCGGTCGCCGGGGACCTCGACCTGCGCGACGGCCGCCCCATCGCGGGCTCGGTGCTGGACCACTGCTTCACCGGCCTGCGTCGCGACGGCGACGGGCGCGCCACGGTGACGCTCCGCGGCCCCGGCGGCGCGGTGGCGGTCTGGATGGACGGGACCTACCGGTTCGTCATGGTGTTCACCGGCGACACGCTGCCGCCGGACCGGCGCCGCCGTGGCGTTGCGATCGAGCCGATGACCTGCGCGGCGGACGCGTTCAACTCGGGCGACGGGCTCGTGGTGCTCGGCCCCGGCGAGCGCCTCGCCGGGGCGTGGGGGATCAGCGCCTGAGGGTGGTCCGCAGGGCCCGCGGGATCGGCCGGGCGGCGATGCCCCGGAACGCCGCGTAGCTGGGCTTGCGGGCGCCGCCGGCGCGGAGGAGCCCCCCCGGCCAGTTCCGGTTGTCCTGGAGGTTGAACCAGATGACCGCCGCGACCCGCGGGCTGCGGACCGCGGGCAGCGCGAAGATCTGCTTCAGGTACAGGCGCTGCGCGCGGGGGCTCACCCGAACCGTCCGGAACGGGGTCCGGGCCGTCGTGTAGCCCGCCTCGGTCACGTAGAGCTTCATCCGCGGGCGGTGCCGGTCGAGCGCCTCGATGATGTCCGGGACGCTCTGCCACGTGGGGAACGCCCGGTCGTAGGAGCGCGAGCGGAACCGCGGCCCTCGCGAGGGGTAGATGTGCTGCGAGAAGGCGGTGAAGCGCACCCGCCGGTCGCGCAGCAGGCCGTTCATCCAGGTGCGGGCAGCGACGTTGCCGCCCCCCGCCGAGCTGCGCGGGCCGCCGGCGCCGGCGATCACCTCGGCCCGCCGGTTGGCGTGCCGGATGCGCGGCCACGCCGCCCGCACCATCGCCTTGTACCAGGTCAGGTTGGCGCGCCCGTTCACGCTCAGGAAGCTCTTCAGGTTCGGCTCGTTCCAGATCTCGAAGTGACGCACCCGCGGCAGCCGCGCCTCCCCGGCGGCCGGGCGGAAGCGCCCGCTGTAGCGGTTCGCCAGGGCGCCCATGAACTGCCCGAACCACGCGGGGCGCGGCGCGTTGGGGTTGTACGCGGTGTCGTGGGGGCGGTTGCGGCGTGCGACGGCCCACCGCGGCGTGCCGTAGACGCTCACGATCGGGGTGATCCTGGCCTTGGCGAGCCCGCGGACGATCGCGTCGATGCGGGTCCAGTCGTAGGCGGGGTCGCGCGCGTCGGCCGCCCGGGGCGGCCGGGTGGGCGCCACCATCGACCAGAGGACGTCGACGCGGGCGACCCGGGCCCGGGTGCGTCGCACCATCTCGACGCGCGCGGGCAGCTCGTCGGGCGGGGCGGTCGTCATCACGTCGTCCTGGATCCC
>DASSBX010000543.1:0-2492 GCA_035698305.1 Miltoncostaeaceae bacterium
CCCGGCGAGATCGTGGTCGACATGAGGATCCCGAACATCGTGATGCGCGCCTACTACGGCATGCCGGAGAAGACGGCGGAGGACTTCCGCAACCTGAAGCTCCACACCGGCGACCTGGGGCGGATGGACGCCGACGGCTACGTCTACTTCATGGACCGGGTGAAGGACTACATCCGCCGCCGCGGCGAGAACGTCAGCTCCATGGAGGTCGAGAAGCAGGTCTCCGACCACCCGGGCATCAGGGAGGCCGCGGCGATCGGCGTGAAGGCGGGGGAGGGCGCCAGCTCCGAGGACGAGATCATGATCGTCTGCGTCGCGGAGGGGGACGCCCCGGATCCGGTGACGCTGACCCACTGGATGGCCGAGCGGATGCCGTACTTCATGGTCCCCCGCTACATCCGCTTCGTCCCTGCGCTGCCGAAGACGCCGACCGAGCGCGTGCAGAAGGTGACGCTGCGCGAGCAGGGCGTCACACCGGACACGTTCGACCGGGAGGCGGAGGGCATTACGATCGCGCGGTGACCCGATACGTCATCGCCGCGGTCGCGGCGCTCCTGCTGGCGTTCGCCGGTCACGCCGCGGCGGCGGTCCCCGTCGCCCCCGGGTGGCCGCGGACCGCGCCGGGCGGTGAGCTGCTCCCCGGCCCGGACGGCGGGGTCGTGGTGGTCACGACCGTCGCCCGCGGGGCCACGACGCGAGCGTTCACGGCCCGGGCCGCGCTGCGCTGGGTGCAGCGGAGCACCTTCGGCTGCGGCAACTGCGACGACGGCCCCCAGCCGGAGATCCTCCAGCCCGACGGCACCTATGGCCCGATCGGCGTGGAGGGCGACGACTACTGGGCCGTCACCGCGAACGGCCTTCGCGTGCGGGGGTGCGCCGGTGTGGTGTCCCCCGACGGCGGCTGCGTCGCGGCGCCCGGCGATGCCAGGGACTCCCACCCCGCGTTCGCGGCGCGGCCCGCCGCCGGGTCGGCCTGGCGCGTCCAGGATCCGCGCTGGTTCTGGTACCCCGAGAGCGACGTCCCGGCCATGGTCGTCCAGGACGCCGGAGGCCGGGTCTACGCCGGGTACACGTTTCCGGTGGAGGTCGCGACGCGGCGGCAGATCCCGGGGCTGCTCATGGCCCTCGACCCCGCGACCCGCGCCATCCTGTGGCAGCGGGAGGGGCCGACGCAGGCGCTCGCCGCGCTCCCGGACGGCGTGTTGGTGGCCGAGGGCGGCGCGGCCTTCGGCACCGGGGGTGCCGTGGCCGCCTATTCCTCCGACGGCACGCTGCTGTGGCGGCGGGGCGTGCCGTCCGGGCAGCGGGTGGCGCCGCGCGACACCGTCGTGGACGCCCGGCGCGGCCGGATCTACGTCGGACGGGTCGACACGACGCCGGGCGTGACGGCGCTCGACCTGGCGACCGGAGCCCAGCGCTGGAAGACCAGGCCGTCCGACCGGGCCCGCCTGCTGTCGGTGGGCCGGAGCGGACGGGTCTACGTGGCGATCGGCGCGGCGGCGCGGCGGGGCGTCCGCGGGCTGCGCCTGGCCACCGGCGCCACGGCGTGGCAGCTCCGCACGGGGCTGCCGGTGCGCGACGCGCTCGAGCTGGCGGGGGGTCGCGTGGCGGTCTCCGCCGGCATCCCGTTCGCGCCGACGACCCGCGATCGCCTGACGGTGCTCGTTCCCGGGTAGTAACCGCCAGAGACCCACGGCGGAGGGAGCGGGGATGCGGTTGATCGAGGCGATGGCGACGGACGTCCGGACCGTCACGACCGACGAGGGCGTGGCGGCGGCGGCCCGGGCGATGCGCGACGCGGGCACGGGCTTCCTGCCCGTCCTGGAGGGCGGCAGGGCGGTGGGCGTGGTGACGGACCGCGACCTGGTGGTCCGGTTCCTCGCCGACGGCGGGACCGACGCCGAGGGCACGCTCGTCGGCGACGTCATGACGCGGGACGTCACCACGCTCGGGGCCGACCAGGACCTGGAGGCGGCGGCGACGTTGATGCGCGAGCGCCAGGTCCGCCGCCTCGTCGTGACGGACGCGGACGGGGTGGTGGTGGGCGTCCTCAGCCACGGCGACCTGGTGCAGGCCACCGACGGCGAGGGCGCGGGCCGCGAGGCGACCCTCGGCGTGACCGAGGGCGCCCAGCGGTAGACGGGACGGCGGTCCCGGGCGGGGGCCTCAGCCCGGGATCAGCCCCTCCCCGTCGTCGTCGTGGTACGCGGCGGCGTCCTCGAGGGTGGTGTCCCGGTCGGGGACGATCACGTCGGACGGCACGAACTGGTCGTCCGCGACGGGCTCGCCGACCTTCTTGATCGTGTCGACCAGGCCGTTGAGCGCCGAGGTGAACGCGTCGCCGTCCTTCGCCGCGATCGCCGCCTCCACCTCGTCGTCGGCCTTCTCGACCTCGGTGATGTCGGCGTCGTCCAGGCGGTACTGCCCGACGCCCAGGATGCGGACGATCACGAGCCACCCCCGATCTGGCCGGCGGGGGGCGACCCGGCGCC
>DASSBX010000544.1:0-7957 GCA_035698305.1 Miltoncostaeaceae bacterium
GCTCCGGGACAGCAGCGTGCGCACCGGGGCGGCGCCCACCCGCGGGACGAACAGCGCGCCAATGCGGGGGAGGGTGTGGACCCGCATCCCCGCGCCGCGCAGCGCGCGCGTGACGGGGGCGACGTCCCGGGAGCGCTTCACGCCCACGATGGTGCCCGGGTCGCTCGGCACCGGGTCGTCGGGCGCCGGGGGCAGCCGCACGGTGCTCTGCGGCGCGGCGGCGGCGGGCGCCGGCGCCGCGGCGAACGCGGCCAGGGCGGCGCACGCGAGCACGGCCGTGCCCGTCCAGCGGCGCACGGGAGGCACGCGTCGGCGAACGCGGGGCATGGCGCGCACGATAGGGCGGACGTCGCCGCGCACCACTGGCCGAACGGACGGTATCGGGCGGCGCACCGATACGGCCGATAGCAGGGAGGTCACCTTCCAGGAGCCGCCGTGACCCGATCCCTCCGCCGCGCCGTCCCCCTCGCGCTGCTCGTGCTCGCAGCCGCCGCCGTCCCGGGCGCCGCGTCGGCGCGGATGTCGATCGTCTACGACGAGCGGGACGCCGTCCGCGTGCTCACCGACCCGTCCGGCCCGGGCGACCCGATCGACGCCTCGCGCGGCGCGGTGCGCCAGGACCCGGGCGGCGGCGGCATCTTCGACCCCGCCGGCAGGGACGCCGCGCACCGGATCGCGAAGCTGTCGGCCGGGGAGATCGAGGGGCTGTCGCCCGAGGCGATGGCCGACCGCATCCAGGACGAGATCGACGACCCCGAGATCCCGAACGCGTCGGGCCTCGTGGCGATCGACGAGATCGGCAACCGCTGGAACGACGGCCGGGTGAGGACCACCTACTCGTTCGTGAAGGTCCGCGGCAAGCGGATCCGGGTCGCCGCCGGCAACAGGATCGTCGTGACCCGCCGGGGATGGAGGCTCGTGAAGGGCACCGCCGCGCTGCCGCGGCTCGACTCGTCGCGCCCGGGGGCGCGGCTGTCGACGGCGATGGCGCTGCTGGCGGCGCGGCCCCACCCGTCCGGCGGCTCGTACGCCGACCGGGTGCACCTCTACATCGCCCCGGCGTTCTCCACCTCGATCGCGGCGGGCCGCGGGCCGCACCGCCACCTGGGCAGGGACGGCAAGCCGCATCGCGCCACCTGGCGGGGCGTGATGCCGGCGGTCGCCCGGGCGGGCGGCGTCTGGATCGAGATGTACCACCACGACGGGACGCTCACCTCGATGACGGCGAAGGAGTGGCGGACGGTGCCGCGGAGCTTCACCTCGTACGCGGCGCGCTTCGGAGGCCGCACCGAGCGGATGCACCTGCTCATCGCCGGCACGCCCGCCCCCGCGGGCGCGTCCGCGTGCGGCGAGGCGATGGCCTGCCAGTGGGCCCTGGCGGGGGCGACGGCGGCGGGCCGCGCCCTGCTCGCCAACGGCCCGGGGGCGTACCGCCTGGGGGCGCAGGCGGCCGCCTGGCGAGCCGAGTACAACCGTGCCCTGCCGGGGAGGTAGCCGGGGAGCGGGTCCTCTACAGTCCGGCCACACCATGGGCCGTGGCGGCCCCACAGGAGGCGCGTGGCCGCACGACCCACCACCGAGCTCGAGCCACGGGAGGACACCGGATCCCACAGGCGGCCGGCGCTCCTGCTGCCGCCGCCTGCGCCACCGCCGCGCCCCTCGCGCGTCCGCCGGCTCGGCCGCGACCGGGCGGCGCTGCTCGTCTGGGGCCTGACCGCCACCTGGGCCGGCCTCTTCTCCTGGCTCTCGGTGCAGCGCTACCGCGGCTTCTCCACCGGCCGCTTCGACCTGGGGAACATGGTGCAGGCGGTGTGGAGCACCGCGAACGGCAGGTTCCTCGACACGACGGACGTCTCGGGCGTCCAGTTCAACCGCCTCGGGGCGCACGTCGACCCGGTGCTCGCCCTGTTCGCCCCCCTCTGGATGGTGTGGTCGAGCCCGGAGATGCTGCTGGTGGCCCAGGCGGTGATCGTCGCGCTGGGGGCGCTGCCGGCGTTCTGGCTGGGCCGGCGCTGGCTGGGGGACGACCGCCTGGCGGTCGCGGGCGCCGTGGCCTACCTGATGGCGCCCGGGCTGATGCACGCGACGCTCTTCGACTTCCACCCGGTGACGCTCGCGGCACCGCTGCTGATGTTCTGCATCTGGGCCGCGGAGGAGGCGCGCTGGGTCACCCTCGGGGTGTGCGCCGCGCTCGCCGTGCTGTGCCAGGAGCAGGTGGGCGTGCTCATCGTCGCCCTGGCGGCCTGGCTGTGGTTCCGCCACCCCGACCGGCGCAGGGCGGCCGTGATCCTTGGCGGCGGCGCGCTCGCCTGGGTGGTGATCGCCTTCACGGTGATCCTGCCGACGTTCGCGCTGGAGGGCGTCAACCCCCACCTGAGCCGCTACTCGTCGCTGGGGGACAGCCCCGGCGAGATCCTGCTGAGCTTCGTGACCCGGCCGTGGGAGGTCGTCGAGATCGTGGGCACGCCCGGCCGGATCGGCTACGTGCTCGGCCTCCTGGTGACCACGCTATTCCTGGCGCTCGCCGCGCCGCTGCTGGCGCTGGTGGCCCTGCCGCAACTGGCGATCAACCTGTTCGCCAGCACGGGTCCCGCGCAGACGGTCGAGTACCACTACGCGGTGCTGCTGGTGCCGGTGCTGGTGGCGGCCGCGCTGCTGGGGCTGGCGAACCTGCGCGCCCGGCGGGTGCGCGACCCGCTCGGCGAGCTGCTCGCCGACGGCGGGCGGATGGCGGCGGGGATCGTCGGCGCCACCCTGCTGATGGGCGTCTTCCTGGGGCCGCTGCCGCTGTGGGGCTGGCTGCCCGGCGGCTACGGCGTCAGCCCGATGCACGCGTTCACGGTCGACGAGCACGCCCGGGCGCTGCAGCGCGCCGTCGACATGGTCCCCGCCGGGGTGCCCGTGTCGGCGACCAACGAGGCCGGGTCGCACCTGTCGGCGCGCAAGCGGATCCACCTGTTCCCGAAACTGCGCGACGCGCAGTGGGTGCTCTACGCCGAGGGCGCGAGGAGCCGCGCGATGGCGCGCGACCGCCCGACGCTGCGGCCCATCGGGACGTACAAGAAGCTCCAGCTCCTGCGCAGGAACGAGAGCCGCTGGCAGCGCGTCTTCGCCGAGGACGGCGTCGAGCTCTACCGGATCGTGCCCCGCTCACGCTCGTAGGCCACCTGGGCGGTCTCGACGGCGGCCACGCGCTCCTCGCCGGTGACCGCCGCGCGGGCCCGGGCGACGGCGTTCGACGCGTCGATCCCGGCGAGTGAGCCCTGGAAGCGGGGCGCCACGTGGCGGGCGATGAGCTCGTAGCTGCGCAGGACGGCCTCGCGGGGCGCCCAGTCGGTGGCCGTGATCATGAGCCCGCCGATGCCGCCCGACCGCTCCTGCAGGCGCTCGATCGCCGCGACCAGGTCGTCGGGCGTCCCGACGACCCAGGCACCCATCTCGGCCATCTGCTCCACGATCCGCTCCCGCGGGCCGGGCACGGGGGAGGGGCGGCCGGTGACGCCCTGCGTGTAGTCCAGGACGAACGCCGCGGCGCCGTCGCGGGTCTGGGCGACGGCCTCGGCGCGCGTGTCGGCCACGTGGACGGGCATCACGATCCGCCAATCCGCGCGGTCGACCGTGGTGCCGGCGCGCTCGGCCTCCTCCTCGGCGGTGCGCCACTGGGCCGCCAGGTCGATGGGGCCGCGCGGGCCGCGGGCCACCGCCAGCGACAGCACGCCGGCGCCGTGGCGGCCCGCGAGGACCATCCCGGCGGGCGACTCCATGCTCGTCACGGCGATCGGGGGGTACGGCCGCTGGTGGGGACGCAGCTGCAGGACCGCGTCGGTGAGCGAGAACCAGTCGCTCTTGACGCTGAACGGCTCCGTCTCGGTGAAGAGCCGCACGATGACGTCCAGGGCCTCCGCCATCCGGGGGCGCAGGAGCTTCGGGTCGATGCCCAGCATCCTCGCGTCGGTGAGGTGCCCGCCGGGGCCGACGCCGAAGTTGATGCGGCCGCGGGTGAGGTGGTCGAGCAGCACGATCCGGTCGGCCACCATCAGCGGGTGGTGGTAGGGGAGGCTCACCACGCCGGTGCCCAGGCGGATGTGCCGCGTCCGCTCCGCCGCGGCGGCCAGCACGATCTCCGGTGCCGCGATCGTCTCCCACCCGGTGCTGTGGTGCTCCCCGACCCAGGCCTCGTCGTAGCCCAGCTCGTCGAGCCGCACGATCAGCTCGAGATCGCGCTCCAGCGCGACCGTGGGGTTCTCGCCGGGCTCGTGGTAGGGGGCGAGGAAGACGCCGAAGCGCATGCGCACGCGGCGCAGCCTACTCCCAGGCCGCGGCCGCCGGCTCGGGCCGCCCCCGCAGCGCGGTCCGAAGGCTCCACGCCGTGGCGGCCACGACCATCAGGAACCCGGCGCCGCGCACCGCCCCCGCGATCGCCCCGGCGCTGCCCAGGGCGTCGAGCCCCTGGGGGCCGAGCGCGTACGCCCAGTCGTGGGTGCCGCCGATCAGCTCGAGGCGCTCGTACGGGGCGTCCTGGACGTAGGCGGCGGCGTCGTGCGCCGAGGTGCCCGCCCAGGCGAGGCAGACCATCGCCGACAGCGGCTCGCGCCGCACGCGCCAGAAGGCCGCCGCCAGGGCGAGGGGCAGCGCCACCTGGGCGGCCGAGCCGGCCACGGCGGTGACGAGCGGCGGCGCGAGCGCGGTCGCGACGTGGCCGAACTCGTGGACGCACAGATCGATCCAGCCGAGCAGCGGCACCCGCGCGTCGCGCCCGAACGCCAGGGCGCCGAGGGCCGCGCACGCCGCAGCGGCGGAGATGGCCCGCCAGGGGATGCGCGATGCGGTGAGGGCGCCGATGCCCTGTTCATCGGCATCGCGACCGGATGCGCCCATCCGGCGTGCCGTAAACATCGGCGGGTCCGCCGCGGGTTCGCGTTCCTCGCCGCCGGGAACGACCGGGCACCGGACCAGACGAAGGAGCGACCATGTACATCGGTGCCGGCGCACTCGTGATCATCCTGATCATCGTGTTGCTCATCATCCTGCTGTGATTCTCCCGCGAGCCCCGGCCCACGCCGGGGCTCGCGCGCGCGTGGCGCCGGGACGATGATGAGTGACATGCGCGTCGCGATCACCGCCCTCGCCGCCGTCGCCGTCGTCTGCGGGCCCGCCGCCGTCTCCGCCGGGGCGGCCCCGCTGCCCGGCGCGCCGGCGTGCCCGGTGCTGCCGGCCGACAACGTGTGGAACCGTCCGGTGGACGGCCTGCCGGTGATGCGCGGATCGGCCGGGATCATCCGCGCGATCGGGCTGCGGTCGTCGCTGCACCCCGACTTCTCGGACGCGGGCCGCTACGGGATCCCGGTGAACGTCGTGTCGGCGAGGACCCCGCGGTCACGCGTCCGGTTCGACTACTCCAGCGAATCGGACCGCGTCCGCTACCCGATTCCGGCGCGACCGAAGATCGAGCGGGGCGGCGACCGGCACGTCCTGATGGTCGATCGCGGCGCGTGCCGGCTGTACGAGCTGTTCGCCGCCCGGCGGACCGCGTCCGGCTGGCGCGCGGGGTCGGGCGCCGTGTGGGACCTGCGCTCCAACCGGCTGCGCCCGGCGGGGTGGACCAGCGCCGACGCGGCGGGGCTGCCGATCCTGCCCGGCCTGGCGCGGTTCGACGAGGTCCGCAGGGGCACGATCGACCACGCGCTGCGCTTCACCGCCCCGCGCACCCGCCGCGCGTACGTGTACCCGGCGCGCCACCATGCGGGCGCCGGCACCGGCCCGTCGCTGCCGCCGATGGGGTTGCGGGTGCGGCTGAAGGCGTCGGTGCCGCTCGCCGGCCACGGGCCCCAGGCGCGCGTGGTGCTGACGGCGCTGAAGCGCTACGGGATGATCCTCGCCGACAACGGGTCGCCCTGGTACGTGACGGGCGCGCCCGCCGCGGGCTGGGACGACGACGACCTGCACGGGCTCGGGCGGATCACCGGCGCCGACTTCGAGGTGGTGGACACCCGGGGCCTGCGCAACGGCCGCTGACGGCCCTCGCGCGCTCAGAGCGTGAGGGCGTCCCCGTCGGACGGGATGAGGACGCGAAGCCCGATCCCGGCGTCGGCGGCCGCCGCGGCGAGGTCGGCGCGGGTGGCGACGCAGTGGTTGATCGCCTCCATGTGGAAGGCGACGATGCGCGCCTCCGGGGCCGCCCCGGCGACGGCCGCCACGTCGGCGGCCTCCATCGTCACCGTGCCGCCGCTCAGGAACGTGGCGGCGCCCGCGTTCACCACGATCACGTCCGGCTCGTGGGCGGCGAGGGCGTCGGCGACCTCCTCGCACCACACGGTGTCCCCGGCGACGTAGAGCGTCGGCTCCCCGTCGGCGCGCACCACGTAGCCGCTGACCGGCGCCAGTGCCCGCACCATCTCCTCGGTGCGGCCGTGCCGACCGCCGGTGCGGGTGATGGACAGGCCCTCCCAGGTCACCGCCTCGCCGAGGGGCGCGGGCCACCCCTGCAGGCCGGTCTGCTGCAGGTCCGCCATGTCCTCGGGCTGACAGAACCAGGGCACCCCGGCGGGCACCGTGGTGACGCCCGCGGCGTCGAAGTGGTCGACGTGCGTGTGGGTCAGCAGCACCGCCTCGACGCCGGCGGCGGCCTCGGCGGCGGGCATCGGCAGGTCGACCAGCGGGTTGGGCCGCTCGTCCGGCGTCCCGCGCACCGGGCCGCGCGCGCCGGCCGCGTCGAGCATCGGGTCGACCATCAGCCGGCGGCCGGCGGCCTCGATGACGAGCGTCGCGTGGCGGACCAGGGTCAGGCGCACGGGACGGATCCTCTCAGAACGGCGCGACACGGGGCAGACGACGGGGGGTATGCGCCCCTCCGCTCGATCGGACATAACATCAGTTCGCGTGCATGACGGGGATCCGGCGTCAGGCGAAGGTCGCCGTGAGCCAGCGATCGGGGCGCGCCGCGTACAGCACGATCCTGCTCTGCGGGTCGGTGGTCTCCGCCCGGGCCATGTCGTCGGCGGCCGCGGGCGGCAGATAGCGCGACGCGATGGCGCGGACCTCGTCGGCGTCCGGCCGCCCGGTCGCGACGATGCGGCACTCGACGCTCACGTACCGGTACGGGAACTCCGGCTGCTGGACGTTCAGGGTCACGGCGCCCGCGTCCTCGATCAGGGCGACCTTCCGGGCGCTGCGGCCCTCCGTGTTGGTGAAGAACGTGACGTCGCCGCCGGGCTCGTACGCGTAGAACGTCGGCGTGCTGTGCGGCGGGCGGCCGCCCGTGCCGGCCACGCTCAGCACCGCCACGCGCGGCTCGGACAGGAAGGCCTCGCGCTCGGACCGGGTCATGCGTCGCATCGATGGATCCCCTCGTCGCCGATCGTCGTTCGATGTCCGTAGGACCGCTCCGGCGCGCGGGACTCATCGGCCCCGGCGGGTAATGTCCGCGCATGAGGCTCGAACCGCTGTACCGGACGGTGTTCCGGTACCCCGACGGCGGCCGCGGCACGGTGCTCGAGGGCGAGGCCGGCAGCGAGGGCCACTACTTCTTCGTCGCCCAGGGCGAGGTCGAGGGCCGGGTGACCGGCCGGCTGC
The DNA here is from genome assembly GCA_035698305.1 of Miltoncostaeaceae bacterium. Lineage (GTDB taxonomy): Bacteria > Actinomycetota > Thermoleophilia > Miltoncostaeales > Miltoncostaeaceae > Miltoncostaea. The sequence goes on from DASSBX010000544.1 coordinate 7,573, forward strand.
AGGGCGCCAACCACCCGCGCTCGCGGGTGGACAAGAACGCGCTGCCCGACATCCAGGGCGCCATCGAGACCGACGACGGCGCGACCATCATCTTCAGCTTCCGCGGGTTCGCGCGGCCGTACCCGCCGGAGGCCCGCCAGATCGTGATCGCCGCGACCCACGTGTGCGGCGACGAGCGCTACGCATGGCTCAACGACGTCGTGTGCGTGGGCACCGGTGAGTTCCGGCCCCGGGAGGGCCCGGTGGAGGCCCGCAACGTCGTCGGCGCGAAGGTGGACTTCGTGATCGACGTCGCGGAGCTGGTGTGGGAGCCGATCCCCTGATCACGGAGGCGACGTGTACCTGCTGATGGCCCGCTACACCCGGCCGATCGAGGAGGTCGACG
>DASSBX010000545.1:0-2059 GCA_035698305.1 Miltoncostaeaceae bacterium
GACGGGCCCTCGACGGAGATCAAGGCGCGCGTCGGCATGCGGACGATCCGGGCGACCCTGCCGGACGTCGCGGTCACGGCGCTGGCGGCCCTGCCGGGCGTCGCGGCGGCCGACCGCCGCGGCGCCGCGGTGGCGCTGACCTCCAGCGACTCCGACCGGGCCCTGCGGTCGCTGCTGCGGGCGCATCCCGGGGCGCGCGACATCGAGATCACGGGCGCCGGGCTGGAGGAGGCGTTCCTGGAGATCACCGGGCGGGACGACCCGGACGAGGAGGAGGTGCGGGCGGCATGAGCACGGCGACCTACATGCGCTACGAGGCGGTGCGGATGTTCCGCAACGTCCGGTTCTCCGTCTTCTCCCTGATCTTCCCGCTCACGATGTACCTGCTCATCGCCGGCCCGAACCGGGGCGAGGACGACCTGGGCGGCAGCGGCATCTCGGCTCCGCTCTACTTCATGGTGGGCCTGATCGGCTTCGGCACCATGGTCGCCGTGACGGCGGGCGGCGCCCGCATCGCCGCCGAGCGCACCGTCGGCTGGAACCGCCAGCTGCGGCTCACGCCGTTGACCGCGCGCAGCTACCTGAGCGCGAAGGTGATGACCGGCTACATGATGGCGGGCGCGAGCATCGTCATGGTGTCGCTCGCCGGCGTGGCCCTGGGCGTGCGGATGCCGGTGGTCCGGTGGGTGGAGATGGTGGCGCTGATCCTGGTGGCCCTCATCCCGTTCGCCGGGATGGGCGTCGCGATCGGCCACCTGTTCACCACCGAGTCGCTCGGCCCGGCGCTGGGCGGCATCACGTCGATCTTCGCGTTCCTCGGCGGCAGCTGGTTCCCCATCACCGGCAGCGGGTTCTTCGTGAGCCTCGCCCACGCCCTCCCCTCGTACTGGCTGGTGGAGGCCGGCCACGTCGGGATCGGGGCAGCCGCCTGGGGCGTCGAGGGGTGGCTCGTGGTGGCAGCCTGGTCGGTCGCGATGGCGGTCGCCGCGGCCTGGGCGTACCGTCGGGACACGAAGCGGGTCTAACCTCACGCTGATGAGCGATTCCTCATCTGACACCCCTCGCTCCGGGCTGGCCAGCATGTTCGGCGCTGAGCCGAACGCGCCGGGCGAGGGGTGGCGCATCCTGCTCTTCCCGGGCATCTGGCTCGTCTACCTGCTCCAGACCGCCGGCGGCGTCGCGGACCACTCCCGCGGCGCCGTCGCCGTGCTCGGCTACGTCGGCGTCGTCGTGTTCGGCGCGGCGTACCTGCTGGCGATCCGGGCGGCCCGCAACGACCGGGTCCGCTACTGGCGCTGGTTCTGGCTGATGGTCGCGGTGGCGGTCCTCGAGATCCCGATCGCCCACGAGGACGCGTTCGTGATGTGCGTGTTCATCACCGTGCTGATCATGGCCAACTTCGCGTTCGGCGGGCACGGACGTGGTGCGCTGCTGGCGATCGTCGCGATGACCGCCCTCGCGACGTTCCTGCCCTCCGTGATCCCGGCCTGGGACGCCGACCCGGACTGGGCGATGCTGCTGACGCTGCCGCTCGTCTCGCTCGCGATGTTCGGCTTCTTCACGATCCTGAAGGCCAACCGGGAGCTCAGCGAGGCGCGCGCCGAGGTGGCCCGTCTGGCGGCGGAGAACGAGCGCACCCGCATCGCGCGCGACCTGCACGACCTGCTCGGCCACTCCCTCACCACCATCACGGTGAAGGCGGGGCTCGCGAACCGGCTGGGGGCGCGCGACCCGGAGCGGGCGGCGCGGGAGATCGGCGAGGTGGAGGGGCTCACGCGGCTGGCCCTCGCCGACGTGCGGGCCGCGGTCGCCGGCTACCGCGACGTCACCCTGGCCGGCGAGCTCGCGAGCGCCCAGGAGGTGCTGCGGGCCGCCGGCATCGAGGCCCGCGCCCCCGGGGCGATCGAGGTCGACCCGGCCCACGCCGAGCTGTTCGGCTGGGTGGTGCGCGAGGGCGTGACCAACGTGGTGCGCCACTCGCGGGCGCAGACCTGCACGATCGCGATCGGGCCCGACTGGCTGGAGATCGCCGACGACGGCACCGGCGGGGCGGGCGACC
>DASSBX010000546.1:0-2935 GCA_035698305.1 Miltoncostaeaceae bacterium
CCGCCCGCCTGCGCACGCAGGAGACGCCGCCCACCACCGCGACCCCCAGCCCCACCGCCAGCCCCACCGCCACACCGACCCCCTCGGCGACCCCCACCGGCACCGCGACCGCCACCCCGAGCCCGACCGCCACATCGACGCCCGAGCCCACCTCGAGCGCCACGCCCACGGCGACGCCGACCCCGACCCCGGACGGCGACAGCGAGGGCGGCTCGGAGTAGGGGCGCAGCGTGCTGCGCCCGAGGCCGCAGCTTCGACTACAGACCACCCGGTGAGCCCTCGACAGCCCCGCGCCGGAGGCCGCTCGCTCCGCTCGCGGCGCACCCCCACCCCAACCCTCCCCCGCAGACGGGGGAGGGGATCAGAGGGCCGGGGCACCCATCCACGATGCGAGCGGCGCGCGCTCCGTTCATCCTGAGCCCGTCGAAGGACGCGCGCCGCGGCCACGACGCCTCAGACGCCCTCAGGCTCCTCAGCCGGCCGTGGTGGGCTTGCGACCTTGGGCGCAGCACGCTGCGCCCCTACTGGGGAAGGGGAAGGGCCCTACTCGAAGCGGGCGATCACGATCTCGCCGTCCGGGATCGTGTCGAAGTCGTTCACGAACTCGGGGGCGCCGGCGATCCAGGCGAGGAAGCGCTGGTCGTCCGTGTCCAGCCGGAACAGGGCGGCCGGCGTGCGGCCGTTGGCCAGCAGGTGCACGAAGCGCACCGGGTAGCCGTCCGGGCCGCGGTACAACAGGATCGCCAGCCCCACCAGGTCCGCGGGCGGCGGCTCCGGCAGGAACGCCGCGTCCAGTCCGCCTTCCGGCAACAACGGCCCGAGGCCGAACAACGACCCCAGTTGCACGACCCTCGCGAGCGTCGTGCCATCCTCGACCGGGGGCGCGGCGGCGGCGCGGTTGACCAGCCGCTGCGTGAGCGTGGCGCGGTCGGACTCCGGGAACGCCTCCAGCAGCAGCGCCAGCGCGCCCGCCACGTGGGGCGCGGCCGCCGAGGTGCCGGCGAACGCCTCGGACGCCGCGATCTGGCCGGGGGCGCCGCAGCACAGCCCGGTGGGGGCGAGCACGTTGGGCTTGATGCGGCCGTCCGTGGTCGGCCCGCGCGAGGAGAACGGCGCCTCCGCCAGCACCTGCACCTCGTTGGGCGCCAACGCGCCGACCGTCACCACCGCCGGGTGGTCGGCGGGCTCCGACAGCGAGCCGTGGGGGACCGGGAAGTCCACGGGGTTCCCGCGGTCGGGCGACCCCACCATCATCAGGTCGAGCGTGTGTGGCCCCTCCGAGTGCGCCTCCACGATGCGCACGGTGTAAGCGCCAGACTGCGTGGCCAGCACCTGCACCGCCTCGACTGGGTCGCCCTCGCAGGCCTGGATGTCGCGGCTGGCGCCCACCAGCGCGCCGCCCGGGCCGAACAGCTCTACGTCGTAGTCGGAGCAAGCGGCGCCCCATGGGTCGTCCCAGCGCAGCGAGACGAGCACCAGGTCGCCGGCGCTGAACATGTGGGTGATCTCCTGGACGCCCGGCTCGAATTCGTGGATCGAGTCGCCGTCCATGTCCGTGAACAGGCCCGACCAGTGCTGCTGCGCCCAGTTGCCTGCCGCCACCGCCCACGTCTGCCCGGCCGCCGTGCCGCGCGCCACCACCTGGTTGACCGCACCGCTGCCGTCGCCCGGCCCGTTGTGGATGAAGCCGAGGGAGAACGAGACGATGTCCACACCCTCCGCGATCAGGTAGTCCACCGCCGCACCGAACTCCGTGATGGTGGCGAAGTTCACGAGGTATAACTGCGCGCCCGGCGCCACTCGATGCACCACCTCCGCCGCGCGCAGGCCGTGGTCGGAGCCGCCGGCGATGTTGCCGTCCGACCGGAACGAGCGGGCGACGACATTGGCCGGGAGCGTGTCACCCAGGACGTCCGCGTAGCCACTGAAGCCGGAGTCGACGACCGCGACTTTGACCCCGTGGCCGCTGAACCCGGCGGCCTGCCAGCGGTCCGCCCCCATGAACTGCAGCGCGTTGGTCGCCGTCTGCAGCGGCACCACGAGCCCGGTCGGCTCCACCTCGACGACCGCCGAGCGTTCGAGGTCATCGATGTGCTCGACCGGTACCAGCGCCTGGATGCGGTTGCCCGACGTGACCTCGATGGTCGCGCCCAGCCGCTCGAGCAGGTCACGCGCCGCCTCCGCGCCGCCGACCGCCACGACCTCCACGCGCTCGGCGTCGCCGGAGGCCGTGGCGGTCGATGACGTGACGCCGGAAGGTGCGCCGCCGGCCGGGTCACCCGGCAGCGCGAAGACGGGGCGGGACGCCTCGGGCGCCGGACCGCGGTCGGAAGACGCGGAGGCGCAGCCGGCGAGGGCCGCGGCCAGGCAGAGCATCCCCAACGACAGCAGCCGCAGCATGTGTGGACCCGGGTGACTCCAGGCGGCGGCCGGGGGAGCGTCGGCCGGCCCGCCTATGGGCGTTCTAGCTTGGAGTGTACCCGAGCGCGCCGCCACAGCAGAGCCGACCGCCAGCGCGCCGCCCCGCCGGGGTCGTGGCGGCCCATGCCGGACTCCAGGTGGCGCAGCGCAGCCTCCACGACCGACGCGGCGCTCGGCAGGTCGCGCGCGTGGTGTTCGTAGTACATCGCGAGTTCCACGTGGGCACGCAGGGCGCCGGGCCCCGGGCACGCGGCCAGTTCGCGCCACAACGGCTCGGCCAGATCCCGCCGGCCTGCTCCCTTATGTAGCGCGGCCAGCCGCGCCAGTGCGTCGTCGCGTGCCGTCGAGGCGCCCAGGGCGCCCGCCGCCACCTCCCGGTGCGCCCGCGCGCGGGCGGCGTGCCCGGCGCGGGCGAGCAGGCGCCCCGCCGCCAGCGCGCCGCCCCGCCGGGGTCGTGGCGGCCCATGCCGGACTCCAGGTGGCGCAGCGCAGCCTCCACGACCGACGCGGCGCT
>DASSBX010000547.1:0-3607 GCA_035698305.1 Miltoncostaeaceae bacterium
TGCGAGGTCGACGGCGACGGCCGCGTCGCATCGGTGTGGCGCGGGGGCGGCGCGCGCCGCGGGCTGACCGAGGTTCGCGACTCGGGCGACGGCGTGCCGGCCCCGGGCTGGACGGTGCCCTGGTGGCCCGACGTGCGGGCACTGGCCCTCGAGGCGGCCGCGGCGTTCGCCCCCGTCGCGGCGATCGGGTGGGACGTGGCGATGACCCCCGCCGGCGCCCTGCTGATCGAGGCGAACGCCCGGTGGGACCCGGTGCCGCTGCCGGGGGCGCGGGCATTGGTCGACGCGCTGCGGGCGGCCGGGTGAGCCCGCGGGAGGAGGTCCGCGCCGACCTGCTGACCGACATGGGGGCGGTGGGCGCGATCGCCGGCGAATGGCGGGCGCTCCCCGCGCCGGCGGCGGCGCCCTGCCCGACGTCGGGCCCCGAGTTCCTGGAGCACTGGCTCGCCACGCTGGGCCGCGACGCCTCGCCCAGGGTGGTGGCGGCGCGGCGCGGGGGGCGGCTCGTGGGCGTCGTGCCCCTGGTGGCGCAGACGCTGCGGGCCCGCGACGGCGGCCGTCAGGTGAGCCTGGCGGGCTCGCGGCGCCCCCCGATGACCGACGTGGCGGACGTGCGGGTGGCCCCGGGGGAGGAGCTCGCGGTCGCGCGCGCCACCGCCCGGCTGCTGCAGGCCTCGGCGGCGTCGTGGGACACCCTCTACATCGGCCACGCGGCGGCCGGGAGCCGGACGTTCGCCGGCCTGATGGCCTTCGCCGAGCGGTACGGGTGGGCCTCGGTGACCCGGGCGCGCACGGCGATGGTCGTCGACACCACCGGGCCGTGGGAGGCCTACCGGGAGCGTCTGCCGCGCGGCCTGCGGACCCTTCCGCGGCGGCTGCGGCGGCTCCAGCGGATGGGCGACCTGCGGGTGGAGCCGGGCCTCACCGGCGCCGCCGGCGGCGAGGCGCTCGGCCGCCTGATGCAGGTGTACCGGGCCCGGTGGGGGCGGGGGAACTGGCTCGACGACCCGGCCTACCGCGACTTCCTGGAGCGCTTCCGCGCCGCCCTCGGCCCCGGCGCGCGCGTCGCCGGCCTCTGGCTCGACGGCGCGCCGCTGGCCCAGCTGCTGGTGCTGCGCGAGGACGACCGCGACCAGGTGCTGATGCTCGCGGTGGACCCGGAGCACCCGGCGCGGCACGAGACGCCGGGGACGCTCCTCGAGTACCTGGTGATCGAGCGGGCGTTCGCGGACGCGACGCGCGAGGTGCACCTGCTGCACACCGTGTCGCGCGAGAAGCTGGCGCTCTCAACGCACGTCGTCGGCGAGCTCACCTGGATCGCGCTGTCTCCGCGGGCGCGGGCGGGGCCGTCGCTGGCCCTCCCGGCGGTCGAGGCCGCCATCACCGGGGCCGGGGTCGCGCGCGGGAGGCGGCGCGGGTGAGCGTGCGGGTCGTCGCCGCGGACGTGGCCGGGCTCGTCGCCCGGCGCGGCGACTGGGATGCGCTGCTGTCGCGGCAGCCGCTGCCCGACCCGACGCGGTCGGCCGGCTGGCTGAGCGCCTGGTGGGGCGCCTACGGCGCGCCTCGGCGCGGCCGCGACGCGCACGTGCTGCTGGCCGAGGAGGACGGCCGGCTGGTCGGCGGGATGGCGCTCATGTCGGACCGCGCGCCCGGCGGCGTGACGATGCTGCGCCACCTGGGGGTGTCGTCCCATTGGTTCGACCCCGCCCCCCTGGCGAACGAGGGCCGCCACGACGTGCTCGCCGCCCTCGGCAGGGCCGTCGCCGACCTGCCCGCCGACCTGGTGGTGCTGGAGGACCTGGTGGCGGGCGCGGGGTCGACGGCGGCGCTGGCCGCCGGGATCCGCGGGGCGCGCGAGGTGGCGCAGGGCGAGCGGCGCCACCGGTACCGCGTCGCCCATCCGCCCGACCTCCGCCGGCGGCGCAAGGAGACCCGCCGGCTGGAGCGCCGCGCCGGCGAGGCCGGCACCCTGGTGGTGGAGGTGGTGGAGGGCCGCGCCCGCATCCTCGAGGGGATCGACGAGGCGATCGCCCTGGTGGAGAGGGCGTGGCGCACCCGCGGCGACGCCTCGGAGATCACCGGCCCGGTGGGCCGGGCGTACCTGGTGGCCGCCCTCGGCTCGCTCCCCCCCGGGACGGCGGTGATGTCCCGCGTCGTCCGCGACGGCCGCCTGGCGGCGTTCGACCTCGCCCTGCGCCACGGCCCGATGGCCGTGGTCTTCCGGGGCAACTGGGACCCGGGCAGCCGGGTGAGCGGCGCCGGGTGGATGTCGATGCTCACCCTCTTCGACCACCTGGAGGGGGAGGGGGTGGAGGTCATCGATCTCGGGAAGTTCGCGTGGTCGTACAAGCGGGCCCTGGCGAGCCCCCCGGTGCAGGAGCTCGCGACGGTCCAGGCGGCCCGCGGGGTGGGCGGGATGGCCGGCCGGGTGCTGTGGCGCACCCGCCCCACCCTGCTGTCGGCACGGGCGCGCGCCCGCGCGCTGGGCACCCGCCTGGGCAGGGACCGGCCCCGGGGGTAGGGCGCCGGGCGGCCGCCGGGACGGTCGTCACCCGTCGCCCCCGGCGGGCTCGACATCGCCGCGGAGGGTGGGCTAGGTTCGCCCCCGTGCCCATCCCGCCGGCCCGTCACCGGCGGATCCCCCCGATGCTCGGTGCCCTGTTGGCGATGCTCGCCATCGCGCTCGTGCCGGCGTCGGCGGCCGCGATCCCCGCCGCAATCGTCTCGTACTCGGCGCGCCCCGCGCCGGCGGTCGACGCCTACGCGAAGCCGGGCAACGTGATCGTGGTGACCATGGACCTGCGCACGCGCGATCCCGCCCGCATCGCCCGCTGGCGGAAGAAGGGCGCGATCGTCCTGGCATACGTGAACGCGGTCGACCATCCGAGCCGCTCGCTCGGGCCGCTCGAGCGCCAGCTGTACGGCGGGCGCTTCCCGGAGCGGTGGCTGTACCCGGGCGGCCCGTCGAACTGGCCGGGGACCCGCCTGCTCGACAACCGCGCCGGATCCCCCGTCGCGACGTACCGCGGTTTCAGGGGGCGCTGGGGCGACTACGTCGCGAACTTCATCGACCGGAAGGTCATCGGGGACGGCAGCCTCTTCAACGGCGTGTTCCTGGACGTCTGGGGCGACCGGGTCTGGAACCTCGGCATCGGCGGGCGCCGCACGTCGTGGGACCGGGGCGTGACCAGGACGACGGCGCGGATCCGCGCCAAGGTCGGCAAGCGCGTCTACCTGGTCGCGAACAACACCGTGAGCCCGGCCACCGCCCGCCGCCTCAACGGGCGGATGTTCGAGAGCTTCGAGAGTCGCCGCTCCGGGTGGAACCACCTGACCGGCCGCGGCGAGAACCCCGGGCTGGTCCCGCTGATGCGGTGGCGGTGGGCGTCGCCGCGGCTGATGATCCTCTGGCGCAACGAGGGAAGCCCGAGCGCCGACACCAAGAAGATGCTCAACGCCGCCGCCCGCCGCGCCTCGCGCACCGGCCGCGACATCGCCGTGGGCGCCTCGGACCACCAGTGGGGCATCCCCGCCCCCTTCGCCGCCCGCTGACCTGAGCTGAGTCCCCCTGCCCCGCCGGGGGCGGGAGCGGGAGGCACGCCGCCCG
>DASSBX010000548.1:0-7019 GCA_035698305.1 Miltoncostaeaceae bacterium
AGGACGGCGCGATCGTGACCCGGTCGTCGCCGAGGGCGGCGGTCGCCGCGTCCACCGGCGCGAGCGCCCGGTCGAGGTCGGCGGCCCACACGTTGCGGCCGTCGACCACGCCCAGCGACAGCCGCGTGGTGCGGCCGCCCAGGGCCCGGAGGGCGGCGTCGAGCTGAGCGGCGCCGCGTACGAGGTCGAGGTGCAGCTCCGCCAGGCCGATCCCCGCGAGCCGCTCGATGACGGCCTCGTCGAGCGGCGCGAAGTAGGTCGCGAGCGCGACGGGGGCGGCTGCCGCGATGACCGTGAGCGCGCTCCGCGCGGCGTCGGCCTCGGCGGGATCCGGGTCGAGCGCCAGGCACGGCTCGTCGAGCTGGACCTCCTGCGCGCCGGCGGCGGCGAGGGCCGCGACGAGCTCGGCGTACACGGGCGTCAGCGCGGCGAGGGCGTCGAGGGGGCGCGTGAGCCCCTTCGACAGCCGCACCAGGCTGAACGGGCCGAGCACGACCGGCCGGACGGGGATCCCGAGGGCACGGGCCTGCTCCATCTGCGCGAGCCAGTGCTCCGGGCGTGCGCGGAAGCGCTGCCCGTCGGCGAGCTCGGGCACGAGATAGTGGTAGTTCGTGTCGAGCCACTTGGTCATCTCGAGCGGCCGCACGCCGTCGCCGCCGCGGGCCATGGCGAACAGGACGTCGAGGCCCTCGGCGCCGGGGCCGCCGAAGCGCCCGGGGATGGCGTCCACCGCGATCGCGGCGTCGAGGACGTGGTCGTAGAGGCTGTGGTCGGCCGGGATCACGTCGATGCCGGCGTCCCGAGCGCGCCGCCAGCCGGCGGCCCGCACGGCGGCGGCGGTCTCGGTGAGCTCGTCGGCGCCGGTGCGCCCGGCCCAGTACGACTCCAGGGCGAACTTCAGCTCGCGGTCGGGTCCCACGCGGGGGAGCCCGAGGACGGCGGTGCGTGCCATGTGGCGTTCTCCGTCTCGTGCGGCGGTCCGGAGCGCGGGACCGCGATGTGCGTTGCGCCGCGGCGCGGCGCGGAGACGGCAGGTCTTCGGGCTCGGATGCGTTCGAGGCGACCGCCTTCCCAGGCACGGGGCCCAGTGGCGACACGTCGTCCCGCACATCCCCACCGCTGCGCGTCAGCTCCGGACTTCGAACCGGATTCCCTGGCCCGCGAGGGCGCGACCGACTCCACCACGGACGATACCGGCCGGCCGGGCGGCGGCGGTACGGTCATCCCATGACGGCGCCCGAGCGACTGCGCTTCGCCGACGGCGGCGCGATCCCCAACTCGCCGCTGCCGGTGCTGGCGTACCACGGCGTCCCGGGCATCGGGTCGCCCGGCGACTGCGCCGCCCTGTTCGCGGCGAACGGCTGGCTGGGGGCCTGGGTGGACGGGATCTACACGTTCCACCACTTCCATTCGACGGCCCACGAGGTGCTCGGCATCGTCGCGGGATCGGCCTCGGTGACCCTCGGCGGCCCGCACGGGACGACGGTCGAGGTGGGCCGCGGCGACGTGCTGGTGCTCCCCGCCGGGACGGCGCACCTCAACGCCGGCCAGAGCCCCGACCTGGTGGTGGTGGGCGCGTACCCCGGCGGGATGTGGTGCGACCTGCGGCGCGGCGACCCCGCAGAGCGCGACGAGGTGCTGGCCAACATCGCGGCCGTCCCGGTCCCGGACACCGACCCCGTCCACGGCCCCGGCGGCCCGCTCATCGAGGCCTGGCGCCAGGGGGTTGACGCCGGCGGGGCCCGACCACCCGGGTGAAGTGGCGCTCACGCCGGGCGGAGGCATCCACCCTGGGTAGACCGTGACCCCGACAGGAGGTGCGATGCCCGATCACCAGCCCCCGGGGATGCGCTGGATCCCGGCGGGGGAGTTCCTGATGGGATCCCAGGACTTCTATCCGGAGGAGGCGCCCGTGCGGCGCGTCGCCGTCGATGGCCTCTGGATCGACGAGACCCCCGTCACCGTCGCGGCGTTCGCCGCGTTCGTGGAGGACACCGGCCACGTCACCGACGCCGAGGTCGCGCCCGACGCGGCCGACTACCCGGGCGCCGACCCCGCGTTGCTGGTGCCCGGGTCCCTCGTGTTCCGGCCCACCGACGGGCCGGTGGATCTGCGCGACGTCCGCAACTGGTGGGCGTGGACGCCGGGCGCCTCGTGGCGGTCGCCGGAGGGTCCGGGCAGCAGCGTGGAGGGGCGCGCGGACCACCCGGTCACGCAGGTCTCGTGCCGCGACGCCGAGGCGTACGCGGCGTGGGCGGGGAAGGCGCTCCCCACCGAGGCGGAGTGGGAGCACGCCGCGCGGGGCGGCCTGGAGGGGGCCGTCTTCGCGTGGGGCGACGAGTTCCGGCCGGGCGGCCGCCACATGGCCAACACCTGGCAGGGCCGCTTCCCATTCGAGAACCTCGTCGAGGACGGCCACGTCGGGACCTCGCCGGTGGGCAGCTACCCGGCGAACGGCTACGGCCTGGTCGACGTGACCGGAAACGTCTGGGAGTGGACGAGCGACTTCTTCGCCGTCCCCGACCGCACGGCGCGCAGCTGCTGCGTGCCGCGGAACCCGCGGGTGACCGACGCCGCGGCCAGCACGATGCCCGGGGAGGCCCATCCGCGCCGGGTGATCAAGGGCGGCTCGCACCTGTGCGCGCCGAGCTACTGCCTGCGGTACCGGCCCGCGGCGCGCCAGTCGGAAAGCGTGGAGAGCGCCACCACGCACCTGGGGTTCCGGTGCGTTGCGCACCCGGGGGGCGGCGGTGGGTGACGCGATCGGCCAGATGCTGCCGACGGCGGTCGGCATCACCATCAGCCCGCTGCCCATCGTCGCCGTGGTGCTGATGCTGGCGACGCCCCGGGGCCGGTCGAACGGCCTGGCCTTCGTGGCCGCCTGGATCGTGGCGCTGGCCGTGGTGATGGCGGTGGTGGTCGCCGCGGCCGGCGACCACGCCACCGACGACGACGAGACGCCGGCTGGGTGGGTGAGCTGGCTGAAGTTGGCGCTGGGGGCGGTGCTGCTGCTGATGGCCGCGAGGCGATGGGTGGGCCGGCCGCGGGGCGACGGGGACGCACCCCTGCCGAAGTGGATGGGGGCGCTCGACACGTTCCGGCCCCCGAAGGCGGCGGCGGCGGGCGCGGTGCTGGCGGCGGCGAACCCGAAGAACCTGCTGCTGGCGGTCGCCGGCGCGGCGGTGATCGCGCAGGCCGAGCTGGGCGCGGGGCAGGCCGCCGGGGCGATCGCGATCTTCGTGGCCATCGCGACGCTGGGGGTGGGGGCGCCGGTGGCGATCGCGTTCGCGATGGGCGACCGCTCGCGAGGGATGCTCGACGACCTGCGCGCGTGGCTGGCCCACCACAACGCGGCGATCATGACGGTGCTGCTGCTCGTGATCGGGGTGAAGCTGATCGGCGATGCGATCTCCGGCTTCGCCGCCTGATCCACGGTGACGGCGCGCGTCCCGTCCTGCGCCGGCGGTAGCGTCCGCCCATGGACATGACGCACGGGACTGCGACGTGCACGACGGCCCGAGCGGGGTGGTGCCGGTCGCGTCGGGAGCCGTCGTGATCGTCGGCAAGGCCGTATACCGCGGCGGGCACCGGGTCGACGCCGGGGACGACCTCGGCGCCATCGCCCAGGAGTGCCGCGCCGGCGCCGGGGTGGCGTGGATCGGGCTGTCCCATCCGTCGGCGCAGGAGTTCCGGGCGATCGCCGAGCAGTTCCGCCTCCACGAGCTGGCGGTGGAGGACGCCGTCACCGCGCACCAGCGGCCGAAGCTCGAGCGCTACGGCGACACGCTCTTCGTGGTGCTGCGGACCACGCGGTACATCGACGAGACCGAGACCGTCGACTTCGGGGAGCTCCACGTCTTCGCCGGCCCGGGCTTCGTCGTGACCGTCCGGCACGGCGAGGGCCCCGACCTGGCCGAGGTGCGGCGCAGCCTGGAGGGGCGGCCCGGCGAGCTGGCCCGGGGGACCAGCGCGATCCTCCACGCCATCGCCGACCGCGTGGTCGACGACTACGCCCCCGTCGCGGCCGGCATCGAGAACGACATCGACGAGATCGAGGACGAGGTGTTCGGCGCCGCCGGCAACCCATCGCGCAGGATCTACGCGTTGATGCGGGAGGTCATCGGCTTCGGCAGGGCGGTCACGCCGCTGCCGGAGATGCTGGGCCAGCTCATGGAGGGGCGCGGCCCGGACGACGAGGAGCTCCGCAAGCTGCGCGACGTGCAGGACCACGCCCTGCGGGTGCAGGAGCAGGTCGGGTCCTTCCGCGAGCTGCTCCAGAACATCCTGAGCGTGAACCTCACGCTCGAGACCCGGGCGCTCAGCGAGGCGTCCAACCGCCAGAACGAAGAGGTGAAGCGCATCTCGGCGTGGGCGGCGATCCTGTTCGCGCCGACGCTCGTCGGCACCGTCTACGGCATGAACTTCGAGCACATGCCGGAGCTCCACTGGGCGGCGGGGTATCCGATGGCGCTGGGCCTGATGCTGCTGTCGTCGGTGGTGCTCTACCTCGTGTTCAAGGGCCGGCGCTGGATCTGAGCCGCTCGGCCACGGCCGTGTGAACAGGGCCTCACCCCGTCGTGACGCGCGATGTTGCGATCGGATTAACGGGTTCGTGCGGATCCGCGCACGGTCACGAAACGCGGCGCCCCTAGGTTCCCCTCCGACGGCTTCCCCGGACCCGGAGGACGCGACATGGAGATGGCGGTCATGGTGCGGCGGACGCGGCAGCGGCGTGAGGCGCCGCGGCCCGACCCCGGGTGGCCCACGCCCCATGAGCTGCGGGCGTTCCTGATCCTGGCCGACGAGCTGCACTTCGGGCGGGCCGCCGCCATCCTCGGCGTCGCCCAGTCATCGCTGTCGGAGCTGATCCGCCGCCTCGAGGCGAAGGTCGACGCGGTGCTGCTCGACCGGACGTCGCGGCGGGTGAGCCTCACCCCGGAGGGCAGCCGGATGGTGGCGCCGGCGCGCCGGGTGCTGGCCGAGCTGACGTCGATGCGCGCGGAGGTCAGGCCGGCGCGCTGACCCTCCGGCCGTCGGGGTGGCGCAGGCGCCGCAGCAGGTCGCGGGTGCCGCTGGACGGCTCCAGGCCGATCTCCGCGAGCGCCGCGGTGCACTCCGCGTAGACGGGCACGACGGCCGCCGGCCCGTCGGCGGCCGCGGAGGCCCGCATCAGCAGGCACCAGCCGTCCTCGCGCAGCGGCTCGGCGGTCGCCGCCTCCCGCGCGGCGGCCACCGCCTCGGTGGCGCGGCCGGCAGCCAGGAGCATGCGCGCGAACTCGCGCTGCGCCTCCGCCACCGCGGCCGTCAGGTCGGCGCGCAGCTCGGACGCCGCCACCGAGTCGGCGGCCGTGACCAGCACGCCCCGCTCAGCCAACTCGAGCGCCGCCGCCAGGGTGCGCAGGCGCATCTCGCCCGTCTCCCGGCCCACCTGGGCGAGCAGCGCCCGCAGGACGTCGTCCTCGGTGACGACCGCGCCCGCCGGCGTCCACCGCAGCATGCCGTCCTCCGAGGTCAGCTCCACCCCCTCCGGCGCGATCCGGCGCAGCCGGTGGACCACCTGGCGCAGGTAGTTCTGGGCGTCGACGCTGTGCTCCGACAGCAGCTCGACGAGCTCGGCGCGCGGCACGCCGCGCCACCCCGCGCGCGCCACCTCGGCGGCGATGTCGATGGCCCGCGAGGGGTTCACATCGCGCTCGGCCCCGTCGACCGCCACGCGCAGGCGGCCGAGGGTGCCGATCACGATTCGGGCCTCCTCGGTGGTGCTGGAGGCGTGCGAGGCCTCGCCGGCGTGGGCGAGCCGGCGCCAGTCGGCCTCGCGGGGGCCGCCGGCGTCGATGCAGCGCGAGAGCACGTCGGGGACGTCCGCCAGGACGGCGACCAGGGGGCCGAACGAGCCCATCCACTCCGAGACCTCCAGCGCCCGGTGCGCCGCCTCGTCGTGACCGTCGTCGTCTCCGGCGCGCCAGCGCGCCTCGGCCAGGAGGACCTGGGCGGCCGGCTGCTCGAGCCGCCGGTCGGCCCGGTCCATGCCGTCGATCGTCTCCCGCAGCAGCCCGGAGACCACGTCGGGGTCCTCGTCCTGCGCCAGCCGGGCCGCGGCGAGCCACGTGGCCGACTGCTCCCAGAAGCAGGGCAGGCCGCGCTCGCGCGACCACGCCATCGCCTGGCGCAGCCGCTCCGCGGCCTCGTCGACCCGGCCGAGGCGCACGAGCATCTTGCCCTCGGTGGCGGCGAAGATGGCGCGGTCGGCCGGCTGGTGGCCCCGGGCGCGGGCCATCGCGCGCGCGTCGCGCACCAGCGCCAGCCCGCCCTCCCGGTCGCCCTCCGCGAACGCCAGCTCCCCCTCCACGTGGAGCCAGAACTCGCTCCACTCGGACACCGTCGCCGACGAGCGCGCCAGCTCGAGCCACGTCCGGGCGTCGCCGAGACGCCCGCGCTCCCGCAGGGTCGAGATGTAGTAGACCGAGGTGCGGGCGCCGACGCCCTCGTCGTCGCGCCGCATCTCCTCGATCTCGTCGAAGTGGCCCTGGAAGTAGCGGCCGCACTCCACCAGCCCGATCTCGGTCCGGTCCGCCGGCATCTGGTGCAGGGGCCAGGGGCGCGGCGGGAGGTCGCCCGACCCCACCTCGAGCACGTAGCGGGTGGCGCGCACCACCGGCGCCGTCGCGTCCGCGGGCAGCATGCGGGCCGCCCGCCGCCAGTCGCCCGTCAGATGGACGCCGAACGCCGCGTGCGCGGCCGCATCCGGCGTCTCCTCCGCCAGGCGGGCGTACTCGCCGCTGGCCACCAGGCGCGCGGCGAGCTCGGGCAGGTCGGGCCGCCGGCCCGCCATCACGGCCGCCAGCTGCACGGCCCGCAGCGCCGGGCGGCGGGACAGCAGCTCCTCGCCCAGCAGCGAGCACCACCGGTCGGCCTTCTCCCAGTCGCCGCGCGCCACCAGGTCGCGGCCGGCGGCCTCGACGCAGGCGGCCGCCTCGTCGCAGGCGCCCGCCTGCAGGAACCGGTCGGCGGCCTCCTCC
>DASSBX010000549.1:0-5460 GCA_035698305.1 Miltoncostaeaceae bacterium
GTGCATTCGTCACCGCGCACCCGTCGCGGCGTCGGCGCGGCGCCGCGGCCGCCGTGGTCCGCGGCGACGGCGCGGCCGCCGGGACCGGGACTACACTCAACGGATGCCCCCGAGCCGACCCCTGCCCGCGAACGCCATCCGCGTCGTGGGCGCCCGCGAGCACAACCTGCGGGACGTCTCGGTGGACATCCCCCGCGACGAGCTGATCGTCATCACCGGGCTGTCCGGCAGCGGCAAGTCGAGCCTGGCATTCGACACCCTCTCCGCCGAGGGGCAGCGCCGCTACGTCGAGAGCCTCTCGGCCGACGCGCGCCAGTTCCTGGGGCAGATGGACAAGCCCGACGTCGACCACATCGAGGGCCTGTCGCCCGCGATCTCGATCGACCAGAAGACGACGAGCCGCAACCCGCGCTCGACGGTCGCGACGGTCACGGAGATCTACGACTACCTGCGCCTGCTGTTCGCGCGGGTCGGGGAGCCGCACTGCCCTGTGTGCGGCAGGCCGATCACCGGCCAGAGCGTCGAGCAGATCGCCGACCACGTCCTGGCGCTGGAGGAGGGGACCCGGTTCCTGGTGCTGGCGCCGCTGGTGCGGGGCCGCAAGGGCGAGCACCGCGACGTGCTCGACCACATCCGCGCCGAGGGGTTCTCGCGCGTGATGGTCGACGGCGAGCCCTACGCGATCGACGACGTCCCGCCGCTCGACAAGAAGTTCGCCCACACGATCGAGGTGGTCGTCGACCGGCTGATCATGCGCGACGACCTGCGCCGCCGGCTCACCGACAGCCTGGAGACCGCGACGGCGCTGTCGGATGGCCTGGTGCGGATCGAGGAGGCGCTCCGGGAGAGCGGGACGCCGCGCACCTGGATCTACTCCGAGAAGTTCGCGTGCCCGGAGCACGGGGCATCGCTGCCCGAGCTGGCGCCGCGGACCTTCTCGTTCAACTCGCCCCACGGCGCGTGCCCGCAGTGCACCGGCCTGGGGTTCACGCTCGAGGTCGACCCCGACCTGGTGGTGGCGCCCGACCGGACGCTGCGCGACGGGGCCGTGCTGCCGTGGACCGACCGGACCACCGACTACTACGACCTGCTCCTCGGCGTCGTCGCCGACCAGCACGGCATCGACCTGGACACGCCCTGGCGCAACCTGCCGGAGCGCCACCGCACCCTGCTGCTCGAGGGCCCGCGCCGGCGCGAGCGGGTGTACCTGGGCAAGCGGCGCAAGAGCGGCGGCAGCTGGGGCTGGCTCGAGGGAGTCCTGCCGCAGCTGCGGCGCCAGCACGCCACGTCGATGTCCCAGGCGGTCCGCGACTCGGTCGAGCAGTTCATGTCGCTGCGGCCGTGCCCCGCGTGCGGCGGCGCCCGGCTCAAGCCGGAGGCCCTGGCCGTGACCCTGGCGGGCCGCAGCATCCACGAGGTCTGCCTCTTGTCGGTGGGGGACGCGCTGTCCTTCTTCACGGGGCTGCAGTTGAGCGATACCCAGGCGTTCATCGGCGCACGCGTGATCCAGGAGATCCAGGAGCGCCTGAGGTTCCTCGACGACGTGGGCGTCGGGTACCTCACGCTGGCGCGCGCCGCGGGGACCCTGTCGGGCGGCGAGGCGCAGCGCATCCGGCTGGCCACCCAGATCGGGTCGGGCCTCGTCGGGGTGCTCTACATCCTGGACGAGCCGTCGATCGGGTTGCACCAGCGCGACAACCGCAAGCTCATCGGCACCCTCGAGCGCCTCCGCGACCAGGGCAACACCGTCCTGGTGGTCGAGCACGACGAGGACATGATGCGGGCGGCCGACCACGTCATCGACATGGGGCCGGGCGCGGGGCTCCACGGCGGCCGCGTGGTGGCGCAGGGGTCGGTGGACGACATCGAGGCGGAGCCGTCGTCGGTCACGGGCGCGTACCTGTCGGGGCGGCGCGGCATCCCGGTGCCGCGGGAGCGGCGCCCCGCGCGCGGCTGGATCACGGTGAAGGGCGCGCGCGAGAACAACCTGACCGGCATCGACGCCGGGTTCCCGGTGGGCGCGCTCACGTGCGTGACCGGGGTGTCGGGGTCGGGCAAGAGCACGCTGGTGAACGAGGTGCTGCTGAAGGCGCTCGGCGGCCGGCTGGGCCGCAAGCCCACCCGCCCCGGGGCGCACGACCGGATCGACGGCCTCGAGCACATCGACAAGGTCATCGACATCGACCAGTCGCCCATCGGCCGCACCCCGCGCAGCAACCCCGCCACGTACACGGGCCTGTTCGACCACATCCGCCAGCTCTTCTCGATGACGCAGGACGCCCGCGCCCGCGGCTACTCGCCGGGGCGGTTCAGCTTCAACGTGAAGGGCGGGCGCTGCGAGGCGTGCAAGGGCGACGGCACGATCACCATCGAGATGCACTTCCTGCCGGACGTGTACGTCCCGTGCGAGGTGTGCGGCGGCAGGCGGTACAACCGCGAGACGCTGGAGGTCCGCTACGGGGGCCGCACCATCCACGACGTGCTGGAGCTGAGCGTCGAGGACGCCGTCAAGGTGTTCACGGCGGTCCCGAAGATCCACCGCCGCCTCCAGACCCTGCACGACGTCGGCCTCGACTACGTGCGGCTGGGCCAGCCTGCCACCACCTTGTCGGGCGGCGAGGCGCAGCGGGTGAAGCTGGCCACCGAGCTGTCGAAGGTGGCGACCGGCCGCACCCTCTACGTGCTCGACGAGCCGACCACCGGCCTGCACTTCGCCGACATCGAGAAGCTGCTGGAGGTCCTGCAGCGGCTCGTGGACCAGGGGAACACGGTGGTGGTGATCGAGCACAACCTCGACGTGGTCAAGTGCGCCGACCACGTCATCGACCTGGGCCCCGAGGGCGGCTCGGGCGGCGGGCGCCTCATCGCCACCGGCACGCCCGAGGAGATCGCCGCGACGCCCGGCTCCCACACCGGCGAGTACCTGCGACCGGTGCTCCTGGCCGCGCCGGCGCCCGCGCTGGCCGCGGCGGCCGGGGCGTGACGCGGGGGCCGGACCCGCGCGGCAGGGCCCAGTTCGGCGCCGAGACCGACGAGGGCGGCCACTTCGTCCGCCAGGTCAGCCGGTTCCGCGACTGGGTCACCGCCGACGGCTCCTCGGGCTTCCGCGCGGAGCCGGGCCGCTACCACCTGTACGTCTCCCGGGCCTGCCCGTGGGCGCACCGCTCGATCATCGTCCGCCGCCTGAAGCGCCTGGAGGACGTGATCACCATGTCGGTGGTCGACCCGATCCGCGACGAGCGGGGGTGGCGCTTCGGCGTGGGCCGCGGCTTCTCGCCCGACCCCGTCAACGGCTTCCGGTACCTGGCCGAGGCGTACCACGCCACCGACCCCGACTTCGCCGGCCGGGTGACCGTGCCGGTGCTGTGGGACCGCGAGACGGGCCGGATCGTCAGCAACGAGTCGGGCGACGTCATCCGGATGCTCAACCGGGCCTGGGACGAGTGGGGCGACGACGCCCTCGACCTGGAGCCGGACGACCTACGCGAGGAGATCGACGCGATCAACGAGCGCGTCTACCGGGACGTGAACAACGGCGTGTACCGCGCCGGGTTCGCGACGGCCCAGGAGGCGTACGACGAGGCCTTCGACGCGTTGTTCGCCCGCCTCGACGAGCTCGACGGCCTGCTGCTGGAGCGCCGCTACCTCACCGGCGACCGCATCACGCTGGCCGACTGGCGCCTGTTCACCACGCTGATCCGCTTCGACTCCGTCTACCACGGCCACTTCAAGTGCAACCTGCGGCGGATCGTCGACTACGCGGCCCTGTGGCCGTACCTGCGCGAGCTGTACGGGTGGCCGGGCGTCGCCGACACCGTCGACTTCGACCACATCAAGCGCCACTACTACGTCACGCACGACTCCATCAACCCGACGGGGATCGTCCCGAAGGGCCCCGCGCTGGACCTGACGCAGCCGCACGACCGCGATTCATGAGCCGGTAGCGGCCGGACGCCGGCGCGATGGGGGCGGTGGTACTGGGCCTGGTGTCGGGCCTGTCGTGGGGCGTCGCCGACTTCCTGGGCGGCCTGGCGAGCCGGCGGGCGGCGGCGTTCGCGGTGGTGGCGCTGTCGCAGGCCGCGGGGCTGGTGGTGGCCCTGGTCGTCGCCGCGGTCCTGCGCCCCGACCTGCCGCCCCCCGACAAGGCGCTGCTGGGCGCCGCCGCCGGGCTGACCGGGGTGATCGGCCTGATGGCGTTCTACCGCGCGATGGCGGTGGGGAGCATGAGCGTGATCGCGCCGGTCACCGCGCTCGGCGCCGCGGTGCCCGTCGTCGTCGACCTGGCGTCCGGGAACGACCCGGCCGCCGTCGTGCTGGCGGGGATGCTGCTCGCCCTGGCCGGCGCCGCCCTGGTGGCGCGCGCCCCCGGCCCCGCCTCGCGGGCCGGGCTCGGCCTGGCGGTGGTCGCCGCCCTCGGGTTCGGCGGGTTCTTCTCGTTGCTGGCGGAGGCCGCCGACGGCGAGAGCGCGCTGTGGTCGCTCATCACGGCGCGCGGCGCGTCGGTGCCGGTGGCCCTGGTCGCGTGCGCGGCGGTGGGGGCGTCCCTCGCGGTCCGGGGCCGGCTGCTGCTGATGGTCGCCGCCGCGGGGGTGCTCGACGCGTCGGCCAACCTGATGTTCGCGGCCGGCAGCCAGCGCGGTCTCACGAGCGTCGTCGCCGTGCTCGGCTCCCTGTATCCCGTGACCACCGTCGTCCTCGCGGCGGTGCTGCTGCACGAGCGGCTCGGCCGGCTCCAGGCGGCGGGCGCCGGGCTCGCCCTCGGAGGCGTCGCGATGATCGCCGCCGGATAGCGCACCCCGCCCCGGGCCGGGGCGCCCGCCGGCGGGGTCGCGCTACCGTCGGCCGATGGCGCTGCGGTTCATCTCCGACGTCCGCGACGTGCCGGGCGACGACGAGGCGCTCGACGCCTACTCGCGCACCGTGACCGCGGTCGCTCGCGCCCTGGGGCCCTCGGTGGTGAGCATCAGGGTCGGCCGCCGCGGTCAGGGCGCCGGCAGCGGCGTGGCGATCACCCCGGACGGGTTCGTGCTCACGTCGGCCCACGTCGTCGCCGGCCACGACGGCGACCTGCGGGCACGCCTGGTCGACGGCCGCGAGATGGGCCTCGCCGTCGTCGGCGCCGACCCGCTCTCCGACCTCGCCGTGCTGCGCGCGGAGGGCGGCGACGTGCCCCCGGCGCAGCTCGGCGACGCCGACCGCCGGGAGGTGGGCCAGCTGGTGGTGGCGATCGGCAACCCGCTCGGCTTCGCCGGCTCCGTGACCGCGGGCGTCGTGTCCGCGCTCGGGCGCGCCCTGCCCGTCGGGGGCCCGCGGGGACGCCGCGTGGTGGAGGACGTCATCCAGACCGACGCGGCCCTCAACCCCGGCAACTCCGGCGGCGCCCTCGCCGACAGCCGCGCCCGCCTGGTGGGCGTGAACACCGCCGTCGCCGGCGTGGGCCTGGGCCTGGCGGTCCCCGTC
>DASSBX010000550.1:0-2704 GCA_035698305.1 Miltoncostaeaceae bacterium
CTCGGCGACCGAGCTGGAGCCCGCCGAGCTCGCCGCGCGCGACCCCCGCTACGACCTCGTCGTCACCGTCCGGGCCACCGCAGGCGGTCGCTGAGCACGCGGGGTATCGCCGATCGGCGACGATCCGATACCCTTTCGCTCAAGAGGTTCGGCGAACATGCCGAGTGGGAAGCACGGCCCACACCCCCCGGTGTCCAGAGGTTCGGGGGAAGGGACGTGCCTCCAACCAGCGAAGGGCGGTGTCGATGCCGGAGAATGAGCCTCAGAAGGACGAGCTGCTCGGAAGCCGCCCGGGCTTCCAGGAGTGGAGCGACGACATCATGTCGGAGCTCGAGGCGCGCGAGCGGCTCACCCCCGAGGAGGCGCCCCCGCGCCGGCGCTTCGCCCGCAAGGAGAAGCTGACGGAACGGCAGCCGCTTCCGTCGCGCCTGCTCTCCTGGTTCAGCGCGAAGAGCTGACGAACCTCCGCTCCCTCACCCTCCCCACCGCGTAGCCGGCGGTCGCGCAGGCGAACCCGGCCACGATGGCGGCGGAGCGCAGGATGCCGTGGCGGTCGCGACCCGAGACCGTGTCGCGGGCGCCCCGCGCGACGCCGCGCGGCAGCACCCGCAGCGTGTGCGCGCGCTCCGAGCGCAGCCCATCGTCGCTGCCCACCAGCCGTGACAGCTGGGCCTTCGACAGGCCCTCGATGTAGCAGCGTGACAGGAAGAACGACCAGGTCGCGCGGCCGGCCGGCACCTTGTGGCCGACGCGCGCCGACGGCTCGTAGAGCATGATCCCGCCGCCCCGCCGCTGCTGGACGCGGATGCAGAACTCGGTGTCGTCGTTGCCGAACGGCCGGTCGCCCACGCGGCCCGACTCGGAGCGGAAGCCGCCGACGCCGGAGATCACCTCGCGCCGGTACGACATGTTGGCGCCGATCAGGTTGCGCACCTGCGCGGTCCCCGCGGGGAGCCCGATGTAGCTGCACCCCACGACCCAGTTGAACTCGCCCGGGAAGAAGCCGGGGCGGCCGGTGAGCCAGACGGGGTCGATGCCGCCGCCGGCGCCGACCACGGCGGGGTCGTCGTAGCCGGCGACGAGCCGCTCCAGCCACGTCGGGCTGGCGACCGCGTCGTCGTCGAGGAACGCGACGATCTCCGAGGTGCACTGGCGGGTGCCCGTGTTGCGGGCCTCGGACAGCCCGCGGGCCCCCTCGTTGGCCACCGCGATCACGTGGGGCGCCGTCGCGCGGACGCGATCCAGCAACGCGGGGTTGTGGTCCACGACGACGACGGTCTCGAGCGGCGCGAGCGTCTGGCGCCCCACCGACGCGATCGCGTCCAGGAGGTCGTCCCAGCGGTCGTCCGTGTAGGCGCTGATGACGACCGAGACGGTGGGCGGGGCGACGCGGGGCGCGCGCGCGGCGAGCGCGTCGGACGTGCTCACCCGGCGACGCCCGTCTCGGTGGTCATCGCGCCCTCGGTCGCGGCGGGCACCTGGACGACCGGCGCGATCACGCGCTTGCGCTCGCGCACGATCGACCGGAGCAGGAACCACCCGTCGCGGAACGCGTTGAGGTTGCTCTCGCCGTGGATGCGCTCCTCCTCGAAGCTCGGCACCTCGGTGACCTCGAGCCCGGCCCGCGCGATGCGCACCTTGATGAGGGCGTCGACGTCGAACCGGCACTGGTCGATGTCGTCGATCGCCGGCAGGCAGTGCGCCCAGAAGGCGCAATACCCGTAGGTGATGTCGGTGTACTTCGACCCGTAGAGGCGGTTCGCCACGGCGGTGAGGAACCAGTTCCCCGCCTTGCGCAGCCAGGTGATGTCGGCGCTGCCCGCGCCCTTCGTGAAGCGGGACCCCTTCGCGAAGTCGGCGCCGTCACGCAGCGCGGCGACGAAGTTGGGGATCTCCTCCGGCCGCATCGAGCCGTCGGCGTCGATCATCACGATGATCTCGCCGCGCGCCGCGCGGAAGCCGGCGGCCAGGGCGTTGCCCTTGCCGCGCCCGCTCTGGGCCAGGATGCGGACGTCGGGGAACAGCTCCCGCGCGACCTCGGCGGTGCCGTCGACGGAGGCCCCGTCGACCAGCACGATCTCGTACACATCCGCCGGGATCCTCGGAAAGATGTGCGGCAGGTTCCGCGCCTCGTTCAGGGTGGGGAGCACGACGCTCACCCGCGGCATCCGCCCATGCGATGACCCAAGCGGGTCGTTCCATTCGCGCTCCATCTGTCCTCCATGGTCCGAGACGCCGCCCCACCGGGCGGCCGCTTATCCAGTCCGGCGAACGCCATTGCACCCCGAGGCCCGCTTTCGCGTCCCCCCTCGGAGGTGCAGGCCGGCCATCCCCCGGAGGGACAGGACGGGGGCCACCCGTCGTCCGCAGGCCGACACAGATGGCCGGTTGCGGCGCCCCGCGGCGAGCGTTCATGCTCGGATCCGCCTGCTGCGCACGGCGCGCCGGCGTGCAACGGGCGCCCCGGAGGGGCCGCACGGAAAACCGCGAGCGAGGTGAGGCGAATGGCCGGGAACTCCGCACGGAAGCGGCGTCACGAGAACGGCGCGGACGGAATCGCCGCCCCCGTCGCGGTACGCCAGATCGACGCCGGCCTCCCCGTCGTTGACACCGACCTCGGCACCGCCCGCGGGGGCGGCGCCTACCGCGCCCTGGCCGCGCTCGTCGTGCGCGACGGGTGGCCGGCCGCGTTCGTCACCGTGCC
>DASSBX010000551.1:0-6316 GCA_035698305.1 Miltoncostaeaceae bacterium
GATCGGCGAGGGCGCCCTGGACGAGCGGATCGCGCTCGGCACCGGCGACGAGCTGGAGTCGCTCGGCGACGCCTTCAACCAGATGGCAGGTCCGCTGCGCGAGCTCTACGACGACCTCGAGCGGCGCGTCGACGATCGCACCCGCGATCTGACCGCGACCCTCGAGCAGAACGCCGCACTGCTCCGGCAGCTGGAGGAGAAGGGGCGGGCGCTGGAGACGGTGAGCCGCCACAAGTCGGAGTTCCTCGCGACGATGTCGCATGAGCTGCGCACGCCGCTGAACGCGATCATCGGGTTCTCGGAGGTGTTGCGCGAGCGGATGTTCGGGGAGCTCAACGACCGGCAGGCCGACTACCTCGACGACATCCACGCGTCGGGACGCCACCTGCTGGCCCTCATCGACGACGTCCTGGACCTGTCCAAGGTCGAGGCCGGCAGGATCGAGTTGGAGATCGCCGATGTCGAGATCCGCGACTGCCTCGACATGGGGCTGATGATGGTCGGCGAGCGCGCGCGCCGCCGCGGCGTCCGGCTGCAGTGCGACGTCGATCCGGCTGTCGGTCCGGTGCGGGCGGACCCGCGCCGGCTGCGGCAGGTCGTGTTCAACCTCCTGGCCAACGCGGTGCGCTTCACTCCGGAGGGTGGCGTCGTGCGCGCCACCGCACGCCACGAGGCGGGCGAGCTGGTGATCGGCGTCAGCGACACCGGTCCGGGCATCGCGCCGCAGGAGCAGGAACTGATCTTCGAGACGTTCCGCCAGGGCGGCGACGCGGGGGACGACGAGGGCACCGGGCTCGGGCTCCCGCTGTCCCGGGCGCTGGTCGAGCTGCACGGGGGGCGCCTGTGGGTCCAGAGCCGCCCGGGCGAGGGCAGCACGTTCCTCCTGGCGCTCCCGTTGGTGCCGGTGACGAGGGCGGGCTGAGCCGTGGTCGCCCGGCTCGCGCTGATCGTCGACGACAACGCCTTCAACCTGAAGCTGCTGCGCGACGTCCTCCGGTTCGAGGGCTACCGGACCGCGGAGGCGGCGACGGCGACCTCGGCCCTCGCGTCCGCCGCCGCCGAGCGCCCCGACGTGGTCCTGCTGGACGTCGGCCTGCCCGACATGAGCGGCGTCGACGCGCTGGCGCGGCTGCGGGCGGACCCCCGCACGCGTTCCGTGCCCGTCATGGCGGTGACGTCCTCGGCGATGGTCGGCGACCGGGAGCGGCTCATCGGCGCCGGGTTCGACGACTACCTCGCCAAGCCGGTCGGTATCCGCGACCTGGTGGAGCGCGTGCGGCGCCTCTGCGAGCCGGGCGAGTGAGCCTGTCCGGCCGGATCCTCGTGGTCGACGACACGCCGGGGAACGTCCGTCTGCTCGAGGCCGTGCTGTCGTCGGCAGGCCACCAGGTCGTGCCGGCCGCATCGGGGCGGGAAGCCCTGGCCGCCGTCGCGGAGTGCCCTCCCGACGTCGTGCTGCTGGACATCCTGATGCCCGGGATGGACGGGTACGAGGTGTGCAGGCGCCTCCGCGCCGACCCGGCCACCGAGGCGCTCCCGGTGCTGATGATCACGGCGGACGAGGACCAGCGGAAGGTGCCGGCGCTGGACGGCGGGGCCGACGACTTCATCCGCAAGCCGTTCGAGCGCGAGGAGCTGCTGGCGCGGGTCCGCTCGCTGCTGCGGATCAAGCGGTCGCAGGACACCGTCCGGGCACAGGCCGCCCAGCTGGCCGAGCTCAACGCGACCCTGGAGGCGCGGGTCGCCGAGCAGGTCGCCCAGATCGAGCGCCTCGGGGCGCTGCGGCGGTTCCTGCCGCGCCAGCTCGCGGACCTCCTCACGTCCTCCGACGCCGAGAACGTCCTCGGGAGTCACCGGGCCGAGATCGCGGTGGTCCACGCGCGGCTCCAGGGTTTCCCCGCGTTCTCGGAGCGAGCCCAGCCGGAGGACGTGATGCACGTGCTCCGCGAGTTCCACGAGGGTGTCGGCCGCCTGATCGAGCGGGCCGGCGCGACGGTGGGCCCCGTGACCGGCGACGAGCTGACGGTCTACTTCAACGATCCCGTCCCGTGCGACGAGCCGCCGCGCCGCGCGGTGGCCCTCGCGGTCGGGATGCGCGACCAGACCGGGCGCCTCGCCGAGCGCTGGCGCCGGCACGGCCACGACCTGGCCTTCGCGGGCGGCGTCGCCGTCGGCTACGCGACCGTGGGCCGGATGGGATTCGAAGGACGCTGGGAGTACGCCCCCGTGGGGCCGACGGTGCACCAGGCTGCGGCGTTGGCCGGGGCCGCAGCGCCCGGCGAGGTGCGGATCAGCGCCGCCTGCCACGCCCGCGTCGAGGCGCACGTGGACGTCGTCCCCGCCGACGCCGGTGCGGCGGCGGTCCTGGCGGTCCGGGGCACCTCCGCGACCGACGCGGAGGACCTCACTGCCCGCGAGGTCGAGGTCCTCCACCTGCTGGCCGAGGGCCTGTCCAACCGCGCCATCGCCGGGCGCCTGGTGATCAGCGAGAAGACGGCGATTCGGCACGTCTCCAACATCTTCACGAAGCTCGGGGTCCACAGCCGGGCGGAGGCGACCCGCCTCGCGCTGGATCGCGGCCTCGTCTCCTAGCCCGAGGGCCGGCCCCCGACGGGCTGCAGGGCGGGGCCGGGGACGGGGGTCCCGGGGCGGCGGATGTGGCGGGGGATCAGGAGGCAGCCGGCGGCGCCGACCACCGCGACCGCCCCGGAGAGGGCGAACGTGGCCGTGAACCCTCCCTCGGCGGGGATCCCGCCGGTGCCCTCGATCGTCTGGGAGCTCAGGATCGCGGCGCCGACCTGGCCGCCGATCACGCCGCCGATCGTGCGCATCACCGTGTTCATGCCCATCGCGACGCCGGTGACCGCCGGCTCGACGGCGTCGATGATCAGCTTCGCGAGCATCGCGTAGACCAGGCCCACGCCGGTGCCGATCAGCGTCATCGCGACGACGATCTCCGCGCCGTTCGCGTGGAGGCCCGCCAGCATGAAGCCGCCGGCGCCCAGGATCAGCATCCCGGTCAGCGTCAGGTTCCGGGCGCCGACGCGGGTCTCCAGCATCCCCCCGACCGGCCCCACGACGAGCATGACCGCGCTCGCCGGCAGCAGGTACAGCCCCGCGACGATCACGCTGGCGCTGAAGCCGTAGGGGACGAGGGCGGCGACGTCCTGGGGGAGCCCCGTCCCCGTCTGCACGAACGTCGGGACCAGCAGGAACGTCCCGAACATCGCGAACCCGGCGAGGACCGCCGCCGCGTTCGTCCAGAAGACGGCCCGCTCCCGCATCATCCCGATGTCGATCAGCGGCTCCGGCACCCGCAGTTCCACCCACACCCACAGCACCAGCGCCGCCAGCGACAGCGCGAACGCGCCGAGGGTCGCCGCGCTCAGCCACCCCCACCGCTCCCCCTCGCTCAACGCCACGAGCAGCGCCGCCAGGCCCACCGACAGGGTGAGCGCCCCCCACCAGTCGAGCCGGGCGGGCGTCCGCACCGGCGACTCCGGCACCAGCAGCCACACCAGCACCAGCGCGATGGCGGGCGGGATCGCCCCGATCCAGAACAGCCACGTCCACGGGAGGTGCTCCAGGATCACCCCCGACAGCACCAGTCCGAGGCCGCCGCCCACCCCGAACGTCGCCGACAGCAGCCCCAGCCCCACGCCGACGCGCTCCGGCGGGAACTCGTCGCGGATGATCCCGAACGCCAGCGGGAAGATCGCGCCGGCGGCGCCCTGCAGGCCGCGCGCCACGATCAGCATCTCGATCGAGTCGGCCAGCGCGGCCGCGATCGTCCCGGCCACGAACACCAGCATCGCGATGACCAGCAGCAGCCGCTTGCCGTGGATGTCGCCCAGCTTCCCGAGCAGCGGCGTCGCCACCGCCGAGGTCAGCAGGAACCCCGTGAACACCCACGTCACCCAGGTGTTCGTCGTGTCGAGGTCCCGCTGGATCGTGGGCAGCGCCGGGACCACGAGCGTCTGCTGCAGCACGTACGAGACCGCGGCGATCGAGAGGATCGCGAGGGTCAGGCCCGGGCGGCGGGGGGCGTGGGCGGTCAGGGCGGGCTCCGGGCGTGCGGGCGGACGTGCGATTGCAGGATGCAACGGTGCGGGCGCGCAACCGGTATACCGGATCGCGCGGCCCGGCGCATAGGATCGTTCCCATGGAGCGGACCCGGACCCTCGACGATGTCGTCGACGCCCTCCACGCCCTCCGCGGATCGCTCGCCCGCCTCATCCTGGCCCGCGCGGAGCGGCGGCACACGGCCGCCACCGCGGGCGAGCGCCTCTCCACGCCCCAGCACCTCGCGCTCACCGCCCTCGCCGCCGGCCCGCTCGGCACCTCCGAGCTCGCCGCGCGCACCGGCGTGGCGGTCAGCACCGCCACCCGGATGATCCAGGGGCTCGAGCGCCTCGGCTACGTCTGCCCCGCCGACGTCGATGAGGCCGATCGCCGCCGCCGCTTCGTCACGCTCACCGACCTGGGGCGCGACACCCTCGCCGAGGGCGACGCCGCCGTGCGCGCCCGCCTCCGGGGGCTCATCGAGCCGCTGTCCCCCGACCAGCGCGACCTGATCCTTGAGGCGGTCGCCGTGATCACGCGCACGATGGAGTCGCAGGACGCCGGCTGAACCCGCCCCCCGGACGCCGCCCCTCGGCCCCCGTCTGGACGAGGCGTTCGCCCTGGCGCGTGAGCTCCACGCCACCCAGCGGCGCAAGGGCACCGACATCCCGTACATCGCCCACCTGATGGCCGTCGCCGCCCTGGTGATCGAGGACGGCGGCGACGAGGACGAGGCGGTCGCCGCCCTGCTGCACGACGCGGTGGAGGACCAGGGCGGCGCGGGCACCCTCGCCCGCATCCGGGACCGCTTCGGCGACCGCGTCGCCGCCATCGTGGAGGCCTGCTCCGACACCGACGAGACGCCGAAGCCGCCCTGGAGGCGCCGCAAGGAGGCGCACCTCGCGCTCCTGCGCGACCCGGCGCTGCCCGACGGCGCGCTGCGGGTGTCGCTGGCCGACAAGCTCCACAACGCCGGCGCCATCCTCGCCGACCTGCGCGCCGGCCGCGACGTGTTCGCCCGGTTCAACGCGCCGCGCGCCGACCAGCAGTGGTACTACGAGGCGCTCGTCACCACGTTCGCGGAGCGCGCTCCCGGCCCGATGGCCGAGGAGCTGCGCCGGGTGGTCGACGAGGTGTTCGGGGGAGCCGGACGGCCCTGACGGGGCCGAGCGGCCCCTCGGCGGGATGTCCCGGCGCGACCTCCGCGGTGAGCGCAGAGGCCGGGTACGAGGAACATGTCGGGTGTGAGCGACCCCGACGACACCGACGAGCGCCTCCACCCCCGCGGCCTGCTGAAGGGCCGCCTGGTGGGGGCGCGCGGCGGGGTGGTGTACGCCGTCTCGGGAGATCTGGACCAGGCGTCGGCCGGCGCCCTGACCCGCCGCCTGCTGGCCCTGGCGGCGACGGACGGCGACGTCGTGCTCGACGTGTCCGGCGTCGCCTTCATCGACTCGGTGGGGCTGGAGGTGCTGATCCGCATGCACCGGCTGCTCGCGGCCGAGGGTCGCAGGCTGGTGCTGCGCGAGCCGGCGCCGCCGCTCGCCCGCCTGCTGGAGCTCACCATGCTCGAGCGCACCTTCGCGGTGGAGGGGTCGGCGATCTTCTAGGCTCCGGGGGTGGCCGCCGCAATCGTCACCTGCCCCGGGTGCGGCACGCGGAACCGCGTGCGCGCCAACCCCTCGGCCGTGCCGAGGTGCGCGAAGTGCGGGCAGCGGCTGCCGTGGGCGGTGGACGCGGGGGAGGAGGACTTCGCTGAGGAGGTGCGGGCCCCCGTCCCCGTCGTGCTGGACCTGTGGGCGCCGTGGTGCGGGCCCTGTCGCATGGTCAGCCCGATCCTCGACCGCCTCGCCGCGGACCACGCGGGCGCGGTGAAGGTGGTCCGGGTGAACGTGGACGAGGCGCCTGCGCTGGCGCAGCGCTTCAACGCGCTCAGCATCCCCACCATGGTGGTGCTGCGCGACGGCGAGGAGATCGACCGGATCGTCGGGGCCGACCCCCGTCTCGCCGACCGGATCACGCCTCACCTCGCCTGAGGCGGCGGTCCCGGGGCACCCGGCCGGCGCGGCCCGGGAACCCGGAGGCCGTACGATCGCGCCGCATGCCGTTCCCGTCCCGGATCCGCAGGGGTGTGCTCGGGTCGCTGCTGGTCGCGACCGCCGGTCTCGGTGGCCTCGTCGCGCTCGGCGTGGGGGCGCCCGCCGGTGACCTCCCGGATCTCACGGCGATGCTGCCGGCAGAGCGCCCGGGGAGCCCG
>DASSBX010000552.1:0-4798 GCA_035698305.1 Miltoncostaeaceae bacterium
CCCATCGGCAGCGGCCTCGGGATCCGCAATCCGCACGCGATCGCCCTGATGCGCGAGGCCGTCGCCGTCCCCCTGGTGCTGGACGCGGGGATCGGCACCGCCTCCGACGCCGCCCAGGCGATGGAGCTCGGCTGCGACGCCGTCCTGGCCGCCACCGCCGTGTCGCGGTCCCGGGACCCCGTGCGGATGGCGCGGGCGCTCCGGGCCGCGGTCGGAGCGGGACGGGACGCCTTCCTCGCCGGCCGCCCGCCCCGCCTGGACCACGCGATGCCCTCCACCCAGGAGGAGGGGACCCCGGAGTGGACGTGATGCGCCATTTGACGTGCGCCGGGGACGTCGATTGACGCATCGCCGGATGCGGAGCCTCGCCGACGCCCGCGTCTACGTGGTCGCGCCCGCCCGGGTGGCTTCGGGGCGGCTGGCCGACGTCATCCCGGCGCTGGCGCGCGGCGGCGCCGACATCGTGCAGCTGCGGGAGCGGGGGCTGCCGGACGGGGCGCTCCTGGCGGAGGCGCGGGCGTGCGCGGCGGCGGCGGCCGCGGCCGGCATCCTGTTCATCGTCAACGACTCGTGGGAGCTGGCCCGTGCCGCGGATGCCGACGGGGTTCACATCGGCCAGGACGACGGGACGGTCGCCGCGGCGCGGGCGGCCCTCGGGCCCGAGCGGATCGTGGGCCGCACCACCCGCGGCGGCGCCCAGCTGCCCGCCGCCGCGGCGGAGGGGGCCGACTACGCATCGGTGGGGCCGGTGTGGGCCACGCCCACCAAGCCGGGACGGGCGCCGATCGGCGTCGGCGCAGTGGCGGCGGCCGCGGCCGCGGCCGCCGGCGCCGCCCCGGATCCGAGGATCCCGTGGTTCGCCGTGGGCGGGATCGACGAGCGACGCGCGCTGCGGCTCGGGGCCGTCGGCGCCCGCCGCGTCGCCGTGGTCCGGGCCGTCACGGAGGCGGCGGACCCCGAGGCGGCGGTCCGCGCCCTGCGGGAGCGGCTGATCGGGGCCACCCCGCGCGTGATGACGGTCGCCACCACCGACTCGGGGGGCGGAGCCGGCGTCCTCGCCGACGTCAAGGCGATCGTCGCGACCGGCGGCTTCCCGCTGTGCGGGCTCGCGGCGGTGACGGCCCAGACGACGGTCGGCGTCGAGGCCGTCGCGCCGATCGACGCATCCGTGCTGGCCGCACAGATCACGGTCACGGCGGCCGACATCGGCCTGGACGGGGTCAAGACGGGGATGCTGGCCATCCCGGAGCTCGTGGCGGCGGCCGCCGACGCGCTGGCAGACCTCCCCGCCGACGAGGAGATCCCCATCGTCGTGGACCCCGTCCTGCGCGCGGAGTCGGGCGCGCCGCTCATGGAGCGCGGCGGGGAGGAGGCCTACCGGCGGCGGCTGCTTCCGCGCGCCACGGTCGCCACGCCGAACCTCTTCGAGGCGCAGGCGCTCGCCGGGATCGACGAGGACGATCCCGTCAGGCTCGCCCGGACGATCCACGAACGTCACGGCTGCGCGGTCATCGTGACCGGCGGGCACGGCGCGAGCGCCGACGACACGCTCTGCGACGCGGAGGGCGTCGTCAGGATCCCGGGCGTCCGCCTGCCCCGCCCCACCACCCACGGGGCGGGCTGCACCCACTCCGCCACCCTCGCCGCGACGCTCGCGCGAGGGGTGCCGCTGCGCGAGGCCGCCGCCATCGCGAAGGACGCGGCGACGGCGGCGGTCGGCGGGGGCCGGCCGTTCGGCGCGGGCGCCGGGCCGGTGGACGTGCTCGCCGCCCGCTGAGGCGGGTGGCGCCGTCCTCTACCAGGAGCAGTCCGGGCCGCAGGTCCGCGTGACGGTGGGGACCGTGCCGGCGTCCTTCACGAGGGTGAAGGTCCGGCCGTCGGGCGTGGTGGTCGCGAGCGTGTAGCCGGCGTCGCTGAGCCCGCTCACCGAGATCGCGTTGGCGCTGGAGGTCGCGCCGGAGTCCGTCTGCCAGGCGACGTTCGGCTCGACCTCGCGCAGCTTCGCCGTCGTGATCGCGGCGTAGCCCGCGTCCACCGCGGCGGATTCGATCGCGCTCGCCCCGGAGCGGAGCAGGGACTGCGCGGTCCCGCCCTGTGCCCGCTCCTGCTGCCCGAGGACGGCGGGGATCAGCACTGCGGCGAGGAGGCCGATGATGATGGTGACCACCAGCACCTCGACGAACGTGAAGCCTCGCTGGGGGGCGCGGCTCGGAGCCGGCCTGCACATGGGGCGCGTCATCGCGCGGACCTCCGTGTCGGTATCGCCGTTCCCATCCTGTGGGATCACGGTAGGGCCGCCGTCCTCGCCGGCCACCGGCCCCTCGGACGGGGCGTCGCCCCCCGCGCGTATGGGGCCGGTGCGCGGGCCGGTCGTGCCGTCGGTGAGCCAGCGCCCCTCCGCGAACCAGCGCTGCATGGTGCGGACGCTGGGAGCCCGGGCGGGGTCGGATGCGTGTCGCCGCCGCAGCTCGGCGATGACGGGCGCCGCGGGCTCGCCGCGCGCCCACCGGGCCTCCGCCTCCCGGCGGAGATCCGGCCATGCGTAGGAGCCGGGCCTCACGGCGGGCCCCGGCGGCGTGATGCGGCCCTGGTGGCCCATCAGCAGCCGATGCCGCGCGGCCGTCATGCAGCCCGCCGCGCTCCACACGCCCGAGAGCGAGGCGACGAAGTCCCGCCCCGCCCGGCTGCGGAGAAACTCCGGGCTCCGGTGTTCGCCGCAGAGCCACACCGAGATGCCGAAGGGCAGCTTGAGCTTCTCCCGGGCTCCGTGTCCCGGTCCCATGCAGATCGCGCACGGTGGCCGCTTCCCCAACCCCCGCGCCTTGTAGAGCGTCCTCGGCATGGACGGCATCGTGCGCCGACCAACGCAGACGGCGCAGCACCGGATCGCGCCGGGGATCTCACCGGGCCGTCACGGGGGGTGCGCCATTCGACGTCCTCAGCGCACGTCAAATGACGCATCCCCGGGACCCCCGGGCCCCCGCCCTCCTAAGGATGAGGGCGGCGGAACCGGAGCTGGGGTCAGGCTCGGAGCGGCCCCGTGGGGTCGAGCCTGCGGGAGGCGGGACGGGGTCCGAAGAGGTCGGCGAGTTCGTCGCGCTCCAGGGCCTCCGCGCCCAGGAGGGCGGCCGCGGAGCGGTCGAGGAGATCCCTGCGCTCCTCCAGGATCCGCGTGGCGGTGGCGAAGGCCTGCTCCAGGAGGGCGCGGGTCGCGCGCTCGGTGCGCTCGGCGCTCTCGGCGGCGTCGGCGCCGGGAAGGCCGATCCCCAGGCTGGCGGTGGTGCTGGACGCCCCCATGCCCAGCTCCCCCACCATCCGGCGGGCGAGGGCGGCGGCGCGGTTCAGGTCGTCCGCGGCGCCGGAGGTGAACTCGCCGAACACGAGCTCCTCCGCCGCGCGGCCCGCCATCATCATCGTCAGCCGCTCGACGCACTCCTGGCGCGTCGCGAGGAACTTGTCCTCGGTGGGCAGGGCGATGGTGACGCCCAGGGCCTGCCCCTGCGGGATCACCGTCACCCGCTCCACCGGGTCGCACAGCGGGCTGAGGTGCCCGACGATGGCGTGCCCCATCTCGTGGTAGGCCACCAGCAGACGCTCATCCTCGGACAGCAGCCGGCCGCGGCGCTCGGGGCCCGCCGCCAGGCGCATCAGGGCCTTGCGGAAATGCGGGAGGGAGAGCTCGTCCGCGCCGCCGCGGGCGGCCTCGAACGACGCCTCGTTGCACAGCGCCGCCAGGTCGGCCCCCGCCATGCCGACGGTGAACGCTGCGATCGCCGCCGAATCCGTGCCCGGAGCGAGCGGCCGGCCGCGGAGGTGGACGTCCAGGATCTCCCGCCGCGCCTCGCGCCCCGGCAGGCCCACCGCGATCTTGCGGTCGAAGCGGCCGGAGCGCACCAGCGCCGGGTCGAGGTCGGCCAGGCGGTTCGTCGACGCCAGCACGACCACCGGCTTCGACGGGTCGTTGGCGAAGCCGTCCATCTCCGCCAGCAGTTGGTCGAGGGTCTGCTCCCGCTCGCCGGAGGAGGCGTGTCCGGTGCGGCGCCCGCCGACCGCGTCGATCTCGTCGATGTAGACGACCGACGGCGCCGCCTTGCGGGCGGCGGCGAACAGCGCGCGCACGCGCCTGGAGCCGAGCCCGGAGTACACCTCCACGAACTCCGAGGCGGAGGCGCT
Source organism: Miltoncostaeaceae bacterium (assembly GCA_035698305.1). Taxonomy (GTDB): domain Bacteria; phylum Actinomycetota; class Thermoleophilia; order Miltoncostaeales; family Miltoncostaeaceae; genus Miltoncostaea. The sequence goes on from DASSBX010000552.1 coordinate 4,174, forward strand.
GAAGAACGGCACGCCCGCCTCGCCGGCGACCGCCCGCGCCAGCAGCGTCTTGCCGGTCCCCGGGGCGCCGTGGAGGATGATGCCGCGCGGCAGCGTCGCCCCGACGCGGTCGAACCGCGCCGGCTCGCGGAGCACCTCCGCGATCTCCGCCACCTCGTCCCGGATCTCGTCGATCCCCGCGACGTCCGTGAACCGCACGGGCGAGCGCACGGCCCGCACCTGCTGCTTGAAACGCGCGCCGCCCACCATCCGGAGCGCCAGCGCCGACACGAGCACCAGCCCGCCCAGCAGGATCAGCGGCCCCCACGTCTGCACCCAGCCCTCGATGTCGAACCCGCCGCCCGACCCGGGGTCGGCGGCGGACTCGGCGGCGGGCTGCGACACCCGCAGCGGCACGCCCCCCTGACGCGCCGCCTCGATCACCCGCTCGATGAGCGTCGCCGGCAGCGCGGTGACGCGGTCGGCCCCCTTCACCTTCAGCGTGAGCGTCGTGGCGCCCGGGACGGCGTCCAGCGGCGCGGATGTCGCCGCCCCCCCCTCGAGCATGTCGAACGCGGTCGACAGCGCGATCGGCGGCGGCAGGGGCGGCGCGGGCTCCGCCGCCGCGCTGCCGGCGAGCCCATGC
>DASSBX010000553.1:0-2241 GCA_035698305.1 Miltoncostaeaceae bacterium
TGTCCAGCGACGCGCCGACCGTCGAGACTCCCGCAGCCGCCGCCGACACACCGGCCCCGGCCGCCGCCGACGCTCCGGCACCGCCCACCGCCGAGACTCCGGCCGCGCCGACCGCCGAAACCGCGCCGACGAGCGCCGACGCTCCGGCCGCGCCCTCGGGTGACTCTTCGGCCGCGGCCGCCGGTGCGCCGGCCGGGCGTGAGCAGCGGGGCGAGCGGCCGCCGCGACCTGGGCGCCCTGAGCGGCCTCGGCGTCGCCGGCTGACCGCCGCGGAGCGGCACCGCCGGACGTTTTTCGCGAAGCTGACCGAGCTGCGCAAGCAGGAGCAGGCCGCGCTCGAGGCGGAGGAGGCGCCCGCCGACGAGGCAGCGCCCGCCGCGCCCGAGGGTGCCGAGGGCGAGGCCGTCGCCGCCGAGGGCGAGGCGGCGCCGCAGGCCGCCCCGCAGGCGCCGGCGACGTCACCGACGCGTTCGGCGCGGGCGCAGGCTCGGCTTGCCGCGGCGATCGAGCGCGTCGGCGGCCCCGAAGCGGTTCTCGAGGCGCTGCAGCCGAAGCGCCGCGACGACGGCGAGACGATGAAGTGGTCGTCGGTGTGCGCCGAGCAGGCGCAGGGCGTGAAGCCCGGCGACCCGACGTTCACCGCGTGGGTGCGCCTCGCGGCGACGCCGGTCCGCGACGTCAAGGCGATCGTCAACCCACGGCCGGCCTACGACGACCGGCGCGGCGGCCGCGGACGCGGCCGCGGCGGGGCGGGTGGGTCCGGTTTCCGTGGCGGTTCCGGCGGCCGAGGCGGCGGACCGGGCGGGCGCGGCGGCGGCGGACGCGGCGGACGCTACGACCGCGGCCCCGGCGGTGGCGGCGGTGCCGGGCGCGGCGACGTCGAGCAGCACGGCCGCGATGGCAGCTTCCGCTCGAGCGTCCGCATCATCGGCCTCGAACAGCTCGAGGACGCCGTCCGCGGCAACGAGAAGCCCGCCGAGCCCGACGAGAACCCCGGCGGCGGCACCGGCGCCACGGGCTCCGAGGACCTAGCCCGCCAGTCCTCGTAGGGGGCGAGCGGAGCCGAAGCGGCTCAGCCGCGCGGGCGAGCGCCAACGCGCCACGCCCCGCGGCGACGCGCGCAACCGCGACGATTCGAGTCGGCATCGATCTCGCCGGACGCCATCAAGGCCGCGCCGGCGCAGACGACGAAAGGGAGCGCTGCGCCGCCGCCGCCATCGGAGGCCGGCGCGGCAGGAAGAACGCCGGCACCAGCGCCAGCGCGGTCAACCCGACCGCCCACCAGAACGTCGCCCCGAACGCCTCCGCCAGGGGCTCGGCGACGAACGCCACGCCACCGGGCAGCGTGCCGATCTCGCCCGTCGCCCCTGGGATGTGCGCCACGATCTGCCGTTGCAGCACGACCGTCAACACCGCCGTGCCGATCGAGCCGCCGACGGTGCGGATGATGTTGATCGCGCTCGTCGCGCGCGGGACGGCCGCGCGGTCGAGCGTCTGGTACGCCGCGGCCATCGCCGGCATCATCGTCATCCCCAGCCCGACGCCCCGCACCCACAGCGCCACGCCGAGCAGCAGGAACGACGTCGACGCGGTCAGCTGCGTGTAGACGCCCGTCCCGACGAGCGCGACGAGGACGCCCCACGGCACGATCTTCCCGGCGCCCACACGGTCCGTGATCCGTCCGGCGATCGGCATCGCCACCGCCGCCCCCAGCCCCTGCGGCGCGAGCAGCAGGCCGGCGGACAGCGCGCTCTCCTGCCGCACGATCTGGTAGTAGAGCGGCAGGATCAGCATCGCCCCGAACAAGGAGACGCCGAACACGAAGGTCGTGCCCGCCGCCGCCGCGAACGCGCGGTCGCGGAACAACCCGAGGTCGATCAGCGACCGGCCCGCCGCCCGCACCGCGTGGCGGCCCCACAGTCCCAGCAGGACCGCGCCGGCCCCCAGCCCGATCACCACCCGCCAGTCCACGACGGTGCCCTGCATCCCCACCTCGGAGAGCCCGTAGACGAGCGCCGCCAGCCCGGGCGAGAGCAGCAGCAGGCCCTGGAGGTCGAGCGGCGGGCGCGCCCGCGAGACGTCCACCCGCGGCAGCACGCGCGCCGCGAGCGCCAGCGCCACGAGCCCCACCGGCAGGTTGACGAAGAAGATCCAGCGCCACGAGAAGTTGTCGACGATCACCCCGCCGATCACCGGCCCCAACACCGGCCCGAGCAGGGTCGGGACGCCGATCACGCTCAT
>DASSBX010000554.1:0-8604 GCA_035698305.1 Miltoncostaeaceae bacterium
GTGACGAGGTCGAGGCGATCCGCGAGATGGATCCGCTGCGCGGGGTCTCGCGCGGGTCGATGAAGCGCGTGACCTTGTTCCCGGCCAGCCACTACGTGACCCCGGCCAACAAGCTGCGCGCCGCGATCGAGGGCATCAAGCAGCGCGGCCAGGCGGACGTTGGCGACAAGACCCTCCTCGACGCCCTGGTGCCGGCGACGGACACGCTGGAGGAGCGCGTCGCCGCGGGCGACCCGATGCCGTCGGCGCTCGCGCGCGCCGCGGAGACGGCGCGGGCGTCGGCCGAGGCGACGACGTCGATGCTCGCGAAGCGGGGCCGTGCGTCCTACACGGGCGAGCGCAGCATCGGCAGCCCGGACGCCGGCGCGATGGGCGTGGCGGTGATGTTCGAACGACTCGCGGCCGAGTGGCCCGAGGCCTGAGCCCCGGGCGGGCTCGTCAGATCACGCGAGAGACAAGGGTGGCGCAATGAAGAAGTTCGTGAACGACCCGAAGGACTTCGTGCCGGAGATGCTGAAGGGCATCGCCCTCGCGAACCCCGGCACCATCAAGTACGTCCCCGAGTACAACCTGATCATGCGGGCCGACGCGCCCCGCGACGACAAGGTCTCGATCATCCAGGGGTCCGGCTCGGGTCATGAGCCCGCCCACGTCATGGCCGTGGGCCGGGGCATGCTGGACGCCGCCTGCCCCGGAGATGTGTTCTCCGCGCCGCCGATGGACTATGTCCTGGAGACGAGCAAGCTGCTCAACTCCCCGAAGGGCGTCCTCCACATCATCAACAACTACACGGGCGACCGCATGGCCTTCGACATGGGCCGGGAGATGGCGGAGGCCGAGGGCGTCCAGATCGGCACCGTGATCGTCGACGACGACGTGGCCGTGAAGGACTCCACGTACACCGTCGGCCGGCGCGGGGTGGCGGGGAACTTCTTCGTGATCAAGGCGCTCGGCGCCGCCGCGGAGCAGGGCGCCGACCTGGAGGCCCTCGTGGCGCTCGGCGAGCGCGTCAACTCGGTGGCGCGCACGATGGGGATGGCGCTCACGTCGTGCACCCCGCCCGCGAAGGGCTCGCCGCTGTTCGACCTGGGCGACGACGAGATGGAGATGGGGGTCGGCATCCACGGCGAGCCGGGGCGCCGCCGGGAGAAGCTCGCCTCCGCCGACGCGATCGTCGACGAGCTGCTGGAGGCCGTCGCGTCCGACCTGCCGTTCGAGAAGGGCGACGACGTCGCGCTGATGATCAACGGCCTGGGCGGGACGCCCATCAGCGAGCTCTACATCCTCTACGGGCGCGCGCACGACCAGCTCGAGTCGCGCGGGATCAACGTGAAGCGCAACTACGTCGGCGAGTACTGCACCTCGCTCGACATGGCGGGCGCGTCGCTGACGCTGGTGCGCCTGGACGACGAGCTGGACGCGCTCCTCGGCGCGCCCGCCGAGATCCCCATCCGGACGTTCTAGTGTCCCGAGTCGGAAGTTCGTATGCGGTTCCCGAGCGAATCTCCCGCGAGGCAAGGACGCAGATCCACCGCGATATCGGGAATATCGCGGTGGTCGAGGACGCCGCATCGCGATGAGATGCAGCCGGGAACCGCCGCGCAATTTTCGACTCGGGACACTCGGGTCCTTCGGAGGCCCCCGGGAGGCTCTCGCCGCCGTCAGGCGGCGAGGGCCTCCGGGTCGATCGGCACGTCCGGGTCGGCGAGCTTCGCCGTGTCGACCACGGCGCGGGACCGGATGAGCTCCTGGACGTTGTCGTTCACGTCCCACACGTTCATGTTCATCCCCGCCAGGACGCGCCCCTCGGCGATCCAGAACGCGACGAGCTCGCGGGCGGACTCGTCGCCGCGGATCACCACCTCGTCCTCCGCGGAGGCGAGGCCCGAATACTCCATGCCGGCGTCGTACTGGTCGGAGAAGAAGTAGGGCAGCCGCTCGTACGGCTCGCCGGCGCCGAGCATGTTGCGCGCGGCCACGGGTCCCTGGTTGAGGGCGTTGGCCCAGTGCTCCACCCGGACGCGGCGGCCGTCGTAGAACGGGTGGACGGCGTTCGCCACGTCGCCCGCGGCGAACACGCCGGGCGCGCCCGTCTCGAGCGTCGCGTCCACCAGGATCCCGTTGTCGACCGCCAGGCCCGCCGCCTCGGCCAGCGCCGTGCGCGGCGTCACGCCCACGCCGACCAGCACGGCGGAGCAGTCGACGGTGCGCCCGCCGGCCAGCCGGATGCGCTCGGCGCGGCCGTCGCCCTCGATCGCCTCCAGCCGCGCCCCCGTCAGCAGCTCCACGCCGTGCTGGCGGTGCAGGTCGGCGTAGATGCCCCCCACCCGGGCACCGAGCACCCGCTCGAGGGGCACGTCGGCCATCTCCACCACCGTCACATCGGCGCCCAGCTCCCGCGCCGACGCGGCGGCCTCGCAGCCGATCCACCCGGCGCCGATCACCACCAGGCGGCCGCCGGACCGCGCGACCTCGCGCAGCCGGTCGCTGTCCTCCAGCGTCCGCAGGGCCACCACGCCGGGCAGGTCGCCGCCCGGCACCGGCAGCCGCCGCGGCTCCGCGCCGGTGGCGATGAGCAGGCGGTCCCACGGCAGGGTCTCGCCCCCGTCCAGGGTGACCGTCCCGGCGGCGGTGTCCAGGGCGGTCGCGGCCTCCCCCAGCCGCAGCGCGATGCCCGCCTGGTCGTAGTACCCCTCCTCGTGGACGCGGGCCGTCTCGCGGTCCTTGTCGCCGCGGAGGACCTCCTTCGACAGCGGCGGGCGCTCGTACGGCCGCTCGCGCTCGGCGGCGACGATGGTCAGCTCGCCGTCGAACCCCTCGGTCCGCAGGGTCTCGGCCGCCTTCGCCCCGGCGAGCCCCCCGCCAACGATCACGATGCGCTGCGGTGCGGCCACGGATGCTCCTTCCAGGAGGGTGGGGGTGTCTGGTCGAGTGGTGCCACGATCCTACGTGCGAGCGCGGGCGGGCAGCCCCGCTCCGCCAGTGAGACGAGGGCGGCGACGTCGAACCGCTCGTCGGCGGCCAGCTCGACGGCCAGGGGAGCCGGGTAGCCGGCTCGCTCCAGCAGCCGCCGGCGCCACGCGGCGACGAGGGCTGCGGCGCCGGCGCTCATCGGCCCCGGCGCGGGCGGGCGCCGCCGATCAGGTCGAGGAACTCGTGGCGGGTGCGGGCGTCCTCGCGCAGGCGGCCCCGCAGCGCGGACGTCGTGGTCACCGCCTCGGGCTGGCGGACGCCGCGCACCGACATGCAGCCGTGGCGGGCCTCCAGCACCACGCCCACGCCCTTCGGCTGCAGCGACTCCTCCAGCCACTCGGCGATCTCCACCGTCAGCCGCTCCTGCACCTGCAGCCGCCGCGAGCGGTACTCCACCAGCCGGGGCAGCTTCGACAGGCCCACGATGCGCTCGCCCGGCAGGTAGCCGATGTGGGCCACGCCGCTGAACGGCAGCAGGTGGTGCTCGCACAGGGAGGTGAAGCTGATGTCGGTGAGCACCACCATCTCGTCGTAGCCGCCGTCGTTGGGGAAGGTGGTCGCGTCGAACGGCGCGGGCGTGAGCATCTCGGCATAGGCGGCGGCGACCCTCCGGGGCGTCTCGCGCAGCCCCTCCGCCTCCGCGTCGACCCCCAGCGCGGCGAGCAGGTCGGCCACCGCCGTCTCAACCCTGCCGTTCACCAGGGCCCCCCGCCGGAGAGGGCGCGCAGGGAGGCGTGCTCCTCGCGGCACGCGGGACACCCGGCCAGGTGCGCGCGCATGCCGGGCACCAGCGCGTCGGCGTCGCAGCCGACGACCTCGGCGTCCACGTAGCGGTCGAGCTCGTCGAAGCAGTCCTCGCAGCCCAGCTCCGGGCCGTCGGGGCCGAGCAGGGCGGCCAGCAGGGCCCCGGTGTCGCGGCGCGCGCTCACGACGGCTCCCCGGGCGCCGCGAGGCCCCGCGTCACGAGCCCCGCGCGCAGCCGGCGCCGCGCGTCGTGGAGCGTCGTGTACAGGGCGTCGCGGGTGGTGCCGCGCCGCTCGGCGAGCACGTCGATCGGCACCCCGTCGACCGCCAGCGCCACCAGCACCTCGCGCTGGTGGGCCGTCAGGTCGTCGCGGATCGCGGCGCCGACCGCAGCCAGCAGCTCGCCGGCCTCGTCGTCGGCGCCCGGTGCGCCCCCGCGGGCCGCGACATGCGCCCAGCCCTCGGCGGGCGGCGGCAGCTCGCGGCCCCGCCACGCCCGCCGCCGCAGCTTCACCGCGGCCTCCAGCAGCGCGAACTTGCAGCTCCAGGTGGTGAAGCGGCTGTCGCCGCGGTAGTCGTCGAGGCGGCGCAGGATGCTCATCAGGGCGTCGTCGGCGGCCTCCATCGCGACCTCGGCGAGCTCGTCGCCGCGCAGGTGCGGAAGGCCCGGACCGCGACGCGCGACCTCCGAGCGGGCCGCCCGCAGCAGGTGCTCGTGCAGGCGCGCCATCGCGGCGCGTCCCTCGGCGCCCGGCGCGCGCAGCGCGCGCACCCATTCGCGCGACTCCCGGTCGGGCGTCGCGGCCCCGACCTGGGGTGGCACCGCACCCGAGCCCACGACCTCCGGCGTCTCACTCCATCGCATACCCCATTGGTGTCGGGCGGGGGCGATTCCTTACCCCACCGGCTCGTCACGGTCTGTAGTTTCAGCCGTGACGACCGTCCGCGACCAGGAAGGCTGCGATGTCGACGACCCGACACGCTGCCGAGGGCACGCTCCTCGACAGCATCATCCCCCGCCCGTCCGACCGCGCCGCCGCGATCGGGCTCGACGCCGCCCTCGTCGGGGCCGGCGTGCTGCTCATGATCGTCGCCTCGCAGATCAGCATCCCCTGGCACCCGGTGCCGCTCACCGGCGGCACCTTCGGCGCTCTGCTCATCGGCGGCCTCTTCGGGTTCCGCCGGGCGCTCCTGACCCTGCTGGCCTACACCGGCCTCGGCATCGTCGGTCTGGGGGTGTGGAGCGATTGGAGCGGCGGCTGGGACACGTTCACCGGCTCCACCGGCGGCTACATCGTCGGCTACGTGGTGGCCGCCTGCATCGTCGGCTGGTTCGCCGACCACGGCGCGTCGCAGGACGTGACCAAGATGATCGGCGTGATGCTCATCGCCAACGCCACCATCTACGCCTTCGGGGTGGCGTGGCTCGCCAACTGGACGCCGCCGGGCGCCGGCCAGGAGCTCGGGTGGAACGCCGCCTACGAGCTCGGCATCCAGCCGTTCGTCCCCGGCGACATCGTGAAGCTGTTCTTCGCGGCCTGCCTCCTCCCCGGGGGGTGGAAGCTGATGCGCCTGCTGGAGCGCAGGTAGCCCAGGACCCGCTGCGGACGCTCGCCTCGCTGCGGGCGGTCCGCCGGTACACCTCGGATCCGGTCGGGGACGACGTCCTCGACCGGATCCTCGAGGCCGGCCGCTGGACGGGGTCGGCCCGCAACCGCCAGCCGTGGCGGGTGGCGGTGGTGCGCGACCCCCACGCGCGGGGGGAGCTGGCCCGGCTCGGCGCCTACGCCGGCCACCTGGCGGACGCCCCGGTGGCGCTGCTCCTTGCGCTCGACGCCGACGCGGGGGGCGCGGACGGCGAGTTCGACGTCGGCCGTCTCGCCCAGACGCTGATGCTGGCGGCGGCGGCGCTCGGCCTCGGCACCTGCCCCGTCACGTTCTTCCCCGACGCCAACATGGCCCGGGCCACCCTGATCGCCGGTCTGGCCCCGCCGTGGCGGGTGCGCACCGGCATCGCGCTGGGGCACCCCGCGCCGCCGGCGCAGCGGGCCGGGCGGCCGGCCATCCCGACCGGCCGCCGCCCGCTGTCGGAGCTGCGCATCGACCCTCCGCCCGGTTAGGCGAGGGAGCGCGCGGTCTCCTCCAGGAGGTCGAGCGCGTCCTGCAGCCCGTCCTCCATGCCCGACGCGATGTGCGCGTCGCGGTGCTCCGGCAGCTCGTGCTCCACGACCATGGTCACCACCGTGCGCCCGTCGCGCTCGGCGAACGTGATCGTGTCGAGCGCCGCCGCGTCCGGCATCCCCTCGTACACCTCGGTGTGCACCAGGCGCTCGCCCGGCACGATCTCCCGGTACTCGCCATGGAAGCCGACCTCGAACCCGCCCTCCAGGGTCGTCATCACGTAGCGCCAGGCACCTCCGACGCGCAGGTCGATCTCGCACACGTCCATCGTCCCGCGCCTCGCGGTCCACCAGCGGGGCACGAGCTCCGGGTCGGTCCACGCCCGGTACACCAGTGCGGCGGGCGCGTCGAAGCCCCGCGTGATCAGGATCTCGCGGTCGCCCTGCAGCTCCACCGTCGCGCGGCGGCTATCCGCCATCGCCATCGTCCTCCTCCTTCGCCGTGAGCTCGCCGAGAACGGCGTCCAGCTCCGTGAACCGGTCCTCCCACAGGCGCGCGTAGTCCCGCACCCAGTCGTGCACGGGCTTCAGCGCCAGGGGGTCGAGCCGGTACAGCCGCTGCCGGCCCGCCTCCCGCGCCGACACGGCGCCGACCTCGCGCAACACCCGCAGGTGCTTCGACACCTGCGGCTGGGTGAGCCCCGTCGCCGACACCAGGTCCTTCACCGGGCGCTCGCCGTTCGACAGCAGGTCCAGGATCTGCCGTCGCCGGGGCTCCGCGATCGCGTTGAACGTGTCGGTCGTGGTCGCCGCGCGAGCCATGCCCGAACGATATATGCCGTTATCAGCATGTGTCAAGGCGCCGCCGGGGACGCTGTGGCAGGGTGGGCGCGTGCCGGACCTCGAGCTCACCCGTTCGGGCGGCGACCGGCGCACCTACGTCCTGGACGAGGTGGGCAGCGTCCGCGTGGGCGGCCGGCTCGGCGGCCCGGCCACGATCGACGTCGCCGGCGAGCGCTGGGAGGTGCGCCGGCGCGGGCTCCTGCGGCGCGTGACGGAGGCGACGGACGCGGCCGGCGCGGTGGTGGGTCGCTTCGGGCCACGGGGCTGGCGCCGGGGCGGGCCGTTGTGGTGGGACGGCCGCGAGCTGGCCCTGCGGCCGTCGAGCGCCTGGCGGGAGCGCTATGCGCTGACCGAGGGCGCCCGGGAGCTGGCCTCGCTGGAGGGCAGGGGCTGGGGCCGCCGGCCCGTCCGGGTGGCGATCGACGACCTGGCGGCGGTCGACCCCACGTTGCTGCTCTTCGCCGCGCTCGTCGTGCGGTCCCTCGCCGAGGACTCGGGCGGCTCGACCGCCGCGACGACCTCGGCGGCCGCCGCCGGCTGAGCGCTCACGCGCCGCCGGGCAGGTCCTCCGGCAGGCCGAACGCCGGGAACAGGCCCGGGCCGAACGTCGTGATCTCGGCGATCGCGCCGCCGGCGATCCGCATCACGTCGAGCTTGAATCCCCGGAAGACGGTGTCGCCCGGCCGGCGCAGGTAGCTCGCCGCCGCTGGCAGCCGGTTGGCCGCCGTGGGCAGCAGACGCCAGTCGCCGTCGCGTTCGGGCCCCAGCGCGCGGTGGATGAGCGGCGCGATGCCGGCGAGCCCGTCGAAGACCATCGGGGCGGGCGGCATCGTGACGCGGATGTCCTCGGCCGCGATCGCCACCGCGGCGGCGGCGTCGCAGCGCTCGTGCGCGTCGATGAACCGCAGCAGCAGGTCACGCTCCTCCGCCGTCGGCGTGCCCGCCGACCACCGCGAGCGCCGGTCGGGGAGGTGCGCGCCCAGGGTGGCCCGCGCGCGCTGCAGGGCGCTGTTGGCCGCCGGGACGCTCGTCTGCAGCAGCGCCGCCGTCTCCTCGGCGCTCCAGCCGAGCACGTCGCGCGCGATCAGCGCGGCGCGCTGGCGCCCGGGCAGCAGCTGCAGGGCGGCCAGGAACACCAGCTCGATCGTCTCGCGCTCGAGGGCGGCGTCGTCCGGCCCCGCGTCGCCCGCGGCGACCTCGTCGAGCATCGCGTCCGGGTACGGCTGGAGCCACGGGATCTCGGCCGGGCCGGTCCCCACGGGGCGCGCCCGGCGCCGGCGCGCGTCGATGCAGACGTTGGTGGCGATGCGGTACAGCCAGGCCCGGGCTGCCGTTCCCTGCCGCAGGCCGTCGCACCCGCGCCAGGCCCGCAGGAACGTCTCCTGCACCGCGTCCTCGGCCTCCTCGAACGAGGCGAGCATCCGGTAGCAGTGGACGTGGAGCTCGCGGCGGTGCCGGGCGGCGACCAGGTCGAAGTCCTCGCGGACGGCGGCGGTCACGAGGGCGATCCCCCCGCCGCCCGGTGGACCTCCTGCACCAGCCAGACGTTCCCGTCCGGGTCGGGGAACTGCAGGAACGAGTTGTAGCTCTGGCGCGCCGGGTCGGGGCCGGGGGCCATCCCCTCGGGGCCGAAGTGGAACGGCTCGCTCACCGGGATCCCCTTCCCCGTCAGGTCGGCCTGGGCCGCCTCGATGTCCTCGACCACCAGGTGCAGCCCCTTGGTGGTGCCGGGCTCGGCCTGCGGCATGCCGCTGCCGATCGCGATCGCGCACGCCGACCCGGGCGGCGAGAGCTGCACGACGCGGAAGCCCGCGTCGGTGCCGTGCTCGCTGTCCAGCCGGAACCCGCATCGCTCGTAGAACGCCTTCGCCCGGTCCACGTCGGACACCGGGACCACCACCAGCTCGAGCGCGTACTCCATGAC
>DASSBX010000555.1:0-12462 GCA_035698305.1 Miltoncostaeaceae bacterium
GGTGTGCTAGAACCGGGGGCGTGCCCCGACTGGTGGACCACGAGGCGCGCCGGGTGGCGATCGCCGAGGCCGTGTGGCGGGTGATCCTGCGCGACGGCCTGGCGCGCGCGTCGGTGCGCGAGGTCGCCCGGGAGTCGGGCCTGTCGGCGGGGTCGCTGCGCCACGTCTTCGCGTCCCAGGCGGAGCTGATGGCGTTCTCGATGCGCCTGGTGGCGGAGCGCATCGAGGCCCGCGTCCGGGCGCTGCGGCCGTCGGGAGACGTCCGGCGGGACGCGGAGGCGGCGATCGACGAGCTGCTGCCGCTGGACGACGACCGCCGGGCCGAGGCGGAGGTGTGGCTCGCCTTCGCGGGCCAGGCACTGGTCGACGAGCGGCTCCGCGCGCTGCGGGAGGAGGTGGACGGGCGGCTCCACGGCTTCTACCGCACGCTGATCGACGCCCTCGCCGCCGGCGGGGCCCTCCGCGCCGGCGCCGACCGCGCCCTGGAGGCGGAGCGGCTGGGCGCGGTGATCGACGGCCTGGTCGTCCACGCCCTCATGCGGCCGGACCGCGCGGATCCCGCCCTCCAGCGCGCCGTCATCGCGCACCACCTCGATTCCCTCGCCCCGGGGGGCTGAGGGCCGGGGGCCGCCGGGCGTTTCCGGGGCGTCCGGCGGGGCGCTCAGACCCCGGCCGGCTCCGGCTGGCGGGCGGGGTCGCCGGGCACGTCGAGCACGAAGCGGCTGCCGCCCTCGGGCCGCGGCTCCACCCGGACGTCGCCCCCCAGGGCCCTCGCGAGCTGCCGCGAGATCGCCAGGCCCAGCCCGCTGCCGTGGCGGCCGTCCGGGCTCTCGCTCGAGTGGAACGCCTCGAAGATCCGCTCCCGCTCCTGCGGGTCGACCCCCGGGCCGGTGTCGCACACCGCCACAGTGAATCCGCCGTCCCGGCGCGCGGTGCCCTCCAGCCGGATCGTCCCGCCGGGCGGGGTCCAGTGGATCGCGTTGTCCAGCAGGTTGCCCACGATCCGCTGGACGCGGCCCTCGTCCGTGACCATCGTCGGCAGCGGTTCGATGCCGCGCTCGAACGCCACGCCGCGGGTCAGCGCCTCCGGCTCCAGGGCGTCGAACGCCCGGTCCAGCACGTCCGCCGGCCGCACCTCCGCCAGGTCCAGGGTGAAGCGGTGCGCGTCGAGGCGCGCCAGGTCCAGCAGGTCCGTCACCAGGGTCTCCAGACGGGCCGCCTCGTGCTCGATCGCCGACAGCGAGCGAGGGACGTGGTCGGGCGGCACCACCCCGTCCTGCAGGGCGGAGGCGTGGCCGCGGATCGCCGTCAACGGCGTCCGCAGGTCGTGCGTGACCCGCATCAGGAACTCGCGGGTCTCGCCCTCGCGCTCCGCCAGGCGGCGCACCATCAGGTTGAAGTCGCTCGCCAGGTCGTCCAGCTCGCGCGTGCCCGTCGGGCCCAGCTCGGTGCGCAGGTCGCCGCCCGCCACCCGGTGCGTCGCCCGTTGCATCGCGGTGAGCGGCCGGGTGATCCGCGACGTCGCCAGCAGCGACAGCAGCAGGGCGACGGCGAGGCCGATCCCGGCCGCCAGGAACACCCACGGCGCCACGTCCGGCCACGCCGACGCGGGCGCCCCGGGCGGGCGCGCCAGCAGGATCGCGCCCACGGCCTCGCCGCCCAGCATCACCGGCGCCGCCGTCGCCTCCGTCGTGCTCGCCCCCTCGGACGCCTGGAAGTCGATGCGCTGCACGCCGTCCTGCTCCAGCAGGCCGTAGTCGAGCTCCCGGGCCGCGACCCGGGGGATCTCGTCGGTCGGGCGGTCCGCGCCGGGCGTGAGCGGCAGCCCCGAGTAGTAGAGCTTCGTGCGGGGCCCCACCAGGGCCTGCAGGCTCGCGGGCGAGACGAAGCTGAACGCCCGGCCGCCCACCGCCTGCTTCTCGGCCTGGGCGCTCACGATCTTCGCGAGCGCCACCGCCTGGCGGTCCAGCTCGGCGCGGGCGACCTTCTGCGACTGCGCCCGGATCAGCCCTCCGCCGACCGCGGCGAACACGATCGCCGCGACGAGCAGCCCGCCGGCGACGGCGAGCGCGAGGCGACCCCGCAGCGTGCGCCACGGCCTGGGGGCGCCCGACGGCGCCCACCGGCTCACCGCTTGGCGGGCACCTTGTAGCCCGTGCCCCAGACCGTCTGGATCGGGCACGCGTCACCCAGCTTGCGGCGCAGCTGGCGCACGTGGACGTCGATCGTGCGGCTGTCCCCGAGGAACGTGTAGCCCCACACCCGCTCCAGGAGCTGCTCGCGCGTGAGCACCAGGCCGCGGTTCTCGATGAGCGTCACCAGCAGGTCGAACTCCTTCGGCGTGAGCTGCACGCCGTCGCCGTCCACGAAGACCTCGCGGCCGCCCACCTCGATGCGCAGCGGGCCCGCCTCGATCGTGGTGCCCTCCGGCAGGCCGCCGTTCTGGCCCCGCGCCTCGCCCCGACGCAGCACCGCGCGCACGCGGGCCACCAGCTCCCGGGGATTGAACGGCTTGGTGATGTAGTCGTCGGCGCCGAGCTCCAGCCCCACCACCTTGTCCACCGCGTCGTCCCGGGCGGTGAGCATGATGATCGGCGTGCTGCCCCCGCGGCGGAGCCGCTTCGTGATCTCGTAGCCGTCCATGCCGGGCAGCATCAGGTCGAGGATCACCAGGTCCGGCGGGTCCGACTCCGCGAGCCGCAGGCCCTCATCGCCGCGCGCCGCGTGCGTCACCCCGAAGCCTGCGGCCTCCAGGTACATACGCGCGAACGACGCGATGTTCGGCTCGTCCTCCACGATGAGGACGCGCTGGCGCTCGTCGGCGGGGGCCATCGGCGCCCGATGGTAGTCAGCCCCGGCCTCGCGGTCCACCGCCGGCGCGGCGCCGGGCACCGGGGTCATGGGTGCCGGGGGGAACGCGGCGTCGCTCCTCAGCGCCGTCCGCGGCGGTACGACTTGGCCGGCTCGACGCGGACCCACCGCGACGACCACGCCCTCTCCCGGTCGGCATTCAGCCGGTACGTGCCGGTCCCGCGGAAGCGGGCGCGGCCGTTGCCCGCGGCCGCGAACGTGAGGCCGCCGCCCAGGACCACCACCTCCACCTTGGAACCGGTGACGAACAGGATCCCCGAGGCGCGCCGCACGTTGACCCTGCCGCGGCGGAACCGCAGCTCCTCGCCGCTCAGGTGGGCGGTGGCGTCACCGGCGCGGTCCCTGATCCTCACGGTGCCCCGCTCGGGAATCGTCCCGTTCACCACCATCCGGCCGCTGAACGTGATGGTGCCGCTCCCGGCCGTCTGCACCTGCGCCGACGGGACCCGGCCGTCGAGATGCCGCGAGCCCTTCCCGCGCGCCTGCGCGAGGACCGGGACGACCAGCAGGACCACGACGGCGATCGCCAGCGCGCGACGGAACACACCACCTCCGAGGGGTCCGACGACGGCCGACCGCGGCACGTCGTCGCATGGGTGGAGGATCCATCGCCCGAATGTGGGAGAGGCGGTCCCCGGGTAAGAGGTTTGCGTCACGGGTGTGATGAAAATGTGATGACCGGTGCGCCCCGGGTCTGCGGGGCGCACCGGTCATCGGTCGTGACGCCGTGGAACTGAGCGCTGCGGGAACCGCTACGGGTTGAGCTTCACGCCCTCCGTGACGGTCACCGACTGCGGCGCGTCGAGCTTCACGCCCTCCTCCGTGGCGGTCCCCTGCGGCGCGGCGGGCGCGGGGGCCTGGCCCGGCTCCTCGCCCTCCGGGACGGGGCGCGGCCCACCCTCCAGGTAGGCCCAGACGATCTCCCCGCACTGCGGGCAGGTCGGCAGCGGACCGCGGTTCCGGATCTGGAACTGGCACGCCACGCACCCGAACATCCCCTGCACCTTCTGCCCCACGTGGAACGTCGGGAGGCCGGTGCGCTTCTCCGACTCCTCCGCCCCTTCACGCGGGCTGAGGTTGCGCGAGGGGCGCTGCTGCCCGGGTCCCCCGCCGGGGCCTCCGGACTGGCGCCGCTGAGGTGGCAGGCTGGCCATGGAACCTCCCGCATCGACCCCGCCGGACCGGCTGCGCATCCGCGTCCGCGAGGGGTATCGTTGGACTCCGCACAGGTTATCGCGCCAACGGCCCCCGACGGCGGCCGGCGGGGCCACGAACCCAGGAGGGGCGCCACTGCGCGTCGCGCTGGCCCAGCTCAACACCGTCGTCGGCGACATCGAGGGGAACGCCACCCGGATCGCGGCCGCCCTCGCCGACGCGGCCGAGGCGGGAGCCGACGTCACCATGGTCCCCGAGCTCGCGATCACGGGCTACCCGCCCGAGGACCTGCTGCTGCGGCCGGCCTTCGCCGCCGCCGCCCGCGAGGCCCTCGACCGGGTCGCCCGGGACGTGCGGACGGGCCTCGCGATCATCGGGTTCCCCGACTGGGCCGGCGACTGCTACAACGCCGCCGCCATCGTGGCCGACGGGCGCGTGCAGGCCGTGTACCGCAAGCGCTTCCTGCCGAACTACGGCGTGTTCGACGAGGCGCGCTACTTCGCCGCGGGCGACGCCCCGATGGTGCTCGAGGCCCTGGGCCTGCGGATCGGCCTCGCCGTGTGCGAGGACATCTGGTACCCGACGCCCGTCGCCGCCGACCTTGCCGTGGCGCGGGTCGACCTCGTGTGCTGCATCTCCTCGTCGCCCTACCACCGGCTGAAGGGCGACCGCCGCGAGGGCATGCTCGCCACCCGCGCCGACGACTGCGCCGCCGCCCTCGCCTTCTGCAACCAGGTGGGCGGCCAGGACGAGCTGGTGTTCGACGGCCGCTCAACCGTGTTCGACCCCTCCGGCGAGGTCGTCGCCCGCGCGCCGCAGTTCCAGGAGCACCTGCTGGTGGCGGATGTCGACCCGGCGGTGTCGGTGCGCCGCCGGCTGCGCGAGCCGCTCGGCCGCCGCCTCGCCGGGATGCCCGCTCCAGAGACGGTGCGCATCGAGACGCCCCGGCCGGCGGCGCGCAACGGGTCGCGGCCCCCGCTGCCGCAGCCGCGCGTCGTCGACGCGCTCCGCGACGAGGCCGAGGTCTGGGCGGCGCTCCGCACCGGCCTGGCCGACTACGTCGGCAAGAACGGGTTCCCCGGCGTCATCCTCGGCCTGTCCGGGGGCATCGACTCCGCGCTGGCGGCGGCGCTCGCGGCCGACGCGCTGGGCCCTGAGCGGGTGACGGGGGTGGCGCTGCCCTCGATCCACTCCGCCGCCGAGAGCCTCGAGGGCGCCCAGCAGCTCGCCGAGTCGCTCGGCATCCGCTTCCTGGTGATCCCGATCGCCGGCATCGTGGCCGCGTTCGAGGACGCGCTGGCGCAGGCGTTCGCCGGCCTGGACCCGGACGTCGCGGAGGAGAACCTCCAGGCGCGCGCCCGCGGCACCGTCCTGATGGGCCTGTCGAACAAGCTGGGTCCGCTCCTGCTCGCGACGGGGAACAAGAGCGAGATGTCGGTCGGATACGCCACCCTCTACGGCGACATGGCGGGCGGGTTCGCGCCGCTGCGCGACATCTCGAAGACGTGGGTCTACCGCCTGTCGCGGTGGCGCAACGACCACGAGGGGCGGGAGGTCATCCCGGAGCGGACCATCGCGCGGCCGCCCACCGCCGAGCTGCGGCCGGGCCAGCTCGACCAGGACAGCCTGCCACCCTACGACCTGCTCGACCCGATCCTGGAGGGATACGTGGAACAGGGGCTCGAACCCGCCGAGCTCGCCGCGGCGGGCTTCCCCGGGGACGTCGTGCGGGATGTCGCGCGCCGGGTCGACCGGGCCGAGTTCAAGCGGCGTCAGGCGCCGCCCGGCATCAAGATCACGCCGCGGGCCTTCGGGCGCGACCGCCGCATGCCGATCACCACGAAGCATGTCTAGCCCGTTCCGCCGGTCCCGGCCGCTCGCCGCCCTGGCCGCCGCCGCCGCGCTGGGCGCCGGCGCCGCCACCGCCTCGGCCGCCGGCCCCGCCAAGCCGTCCGACCCGCCCGCCGGCGCGGGGCAGGTGTCGTTCGGCCGCACCGCCGCCGGCGACGCGACGCTGCTCGTGACGTTCGCGGACCGCCCCGACCGGGCCCGCGCGGCGGCACGGCTGTCGCGGCTGGGCGACGACGTGCGGCCCGTGGTCCCCGAGGCCGGGGTGTGGGCGCTCGCGCCCGCCCGGCCGGCCACCGCGCGCGACGCCGCCCTGCGCCGCCCGCGGGTGACGGCCGCGGAGTGGTCGCTCGCGCGGACGCCCGACGACCGGCCGCCCCCGCCCGCCCCGCCCGGCCCGGCGCCCGTGTTCACCGACACCTTCTTCACGCCCCCCGGCCAGTGGGGGCTGCTCTCCGGCCCCAGCTGGTCGGCCGACCTCACCACCTTCGGCCCGCGCCCCCGGATCGCGATCCTCGACAGCGGCATCGACCCGACCCACGAGGAGTGGGGCGGACCCGCGAGCCCGCTGGTGGCCCCGCGCAGCACGCTCCGCGGCGACGCGAACGCCTCCGACCACGGCGACACGGGCCACGGCACCCACGTCGCCGGCATCGCCGCCGCGCCCGCCAACGGCGTCGGCGTGGTGGGCGTCGCGCCCGCGTCGCCGGCGGCCCAGGTGATCCCGGTCCAGATCGCCGACAGCCAGGGCGCCAGCACCGACGAGACGATGATGAAGGGCATCCGCCACGCCGTGAACAACGGCGCGCGGGTCATCAACATCTCGGCGGGCGGCCCCGGCTTCTCGCGCGCGTTCCAGGACACCGTCCTGTTCGCCACCCGCAGGGGCGCGCTGATCGTCGCGTCGGTCGGCAACCAGGGCCAGGACCTGAACGCCCTCAACTTCCCGGCGGGCTACAGCCGGGTGCTCGGCGTCGGGGCCCAGTGCGACGGGAGCGTCACCTTCGACTGCCCGCGCCCGTACGCGACCGCGACGTTCTCGAACCACAACCGCACCGTCGACGTCATCGCGCCCGGCGTGAACATCCTGTCGTCGGTGCCCGTGCGCGTCGCCGAGCGGGCGCTGGCCCCCGGCTACGCGCTGAAGGACGGCACGTCGATGGCCGCCCCGTACGTCACGGGCGTCGCCGCGCTGGTGATGGCCGCGAACGGCGGCCGCCTGACCCCGTACCAGGTGTCCCGGCAGATCACCAACACCGCCATCGACAAGGGCCGCCGCGGCCGCGACGACGTCAACGGCTACGGCCTCATCAACCCGCGGGCGGCGGTCACGCTGCGGGCGCCGGCCGACGACGCGTCCGAGGTCAACGACGACGTGAAGTGGGTCAAGGCGCGCAAGACGGCCCTCGACCGCAAGGGCCGGGCCACCATCCGGGCCACCGTCGACCGCTACGAGGACCCCGACGACGTCTACCCGCTGCGGCTCAGCCGCGGCGACCGCGTGGCGCTGACGCTGACGCACCGCACGGCGGTGCTCGACCTGTACCTCTGGGGGCCCGGCACCCCCACGGTCGGCACCGACGGCGGCAACCTGGAGCGCCACCTGCTGCGGTTCCGGTCGGGCGGCCGGAAGAAGGTCGTGATCAACTACCGGGCGGAGCGCTCCGGCCTCCACTTCATCGACGTCTTCGCCCGCCGCGGCGGGGACGCCTACACCCTCCGCATCTCGCGAAAGCGCTGAGGCAGCCGATGGCGAACGGCCCGCACCTGATCCTGTTCTACGACTACGTCCCCGACATCCTCGACCGGCGCGGTCCGCACCGCGAGGAGCATCTGGCGCGCATCGGCGAGCAGGTCGATGCCGGCGGGATCGTGATGGCGGGCGCACTCGGCGACCCGCCCACCGGCGCGGCGATCGTGTTCGCGGGCGCCGCCGCCGGAGACGTCGAGGCCTTCGCCGACGCCGACCCCTACGTCGTCAACGGGCTGGTGACCGGGCGGCGGGTCGTGCCGTGGACGGTGGTGGCGTCGGCGTGACCCGCACCGCGTTCGTCCACGCGGAGGGGGGCCCCTCCTACAACCTCGGCGACGACCACCCCATGACGCCGCTGCGGCGGCAGCTGGCGGTCGACCTGATCAGGGCGTACGGCCTCGACCGCGCCGAGGGCGTGGAGACCATCGCGCCGCGGGCCGCGACCGACGCGGAGATCGAGCGCGTCCACGCCCCCGCCTACGTGGCCGCGGTGAAGAAGTACAGCGAGACGCCAGCGCTGTCGGCCACGTGGGAGGCCGGCCAGTGGGGCCTCGCCGCCGGCGGCGACACCCCCGCCTTCGCGGGGATGCACGACGCGGCCGCCGCCATCTGCGGCGCCTCGATCGAGGGCGCGATGGCGGTGTGGGAGGGGCGCGCCGACCAGGCGTTCGTCGCGGGCGGCGGCCTGCACCACGCGTTCGCGAACAAGGCCGCCGGCTTCTGCGTCTACAACGACCCGGCGGTCGCCATCCAGGCGATGCTCGACGCCGGGGCGCAGCGGGTGGCGTACATCGACATCGACGTCCACCACGGCGACGGCACCCAGTGGATCTTCTTCGAGGAGCCGCGGGTGCTGACGTGCTCGGTGCACGAGACGGGGCGCTACCTGTTCCCCGGGACCGGCGGCATGGCCGAGCGCGGCGTCGGCGCCGCCGAGGGCACCGCCATCAACGTGCCGCTGCCGCCCTACGCCGGCGACCGCCCGTACCTGCGGGCCATCGAGGACGTGATCGCGCCCGCCGTCCTCGACTTCGCGCCCGACGTGATCGTCACCCAGGACGGCGCCGACCCCCACCACGGCGACCCGCTCGCCCACCTGCAGGTCACGATGACGGCGTTCCCGCGCGCCTACCGCGCCATCCACGAGCTCGCGCGGGCCGCGTGCGACGGCAGGTGGGTGGCCCTCGGCGGCGGCGGCTACACGTTCCAGGTGGTGCCGCGGGCGTGGACGCTCCTGTTCGCCGAGATGCTCGGCGTGGAGCTGCCGGACGCGATCCCGGAGGCGTGGTGGTCGGCGGGCGAGCGGGCCCTCGGGGTGCCGCTGCCGCGGCGCATGTCCGACGACCCCGAGCCCGAGGTGCCGATGGACGAGCGCACCCGGGCCGACGCCGCGGGCGACCGGGTGGTCGACGACGCGATGGCGCTCTTCCTCTCCTGAGCCCCCCTCCGGCGGTCGAGCTGACCGGTGTCGGGCTGTGGCGCGCCCGGCCGGGCGACGGGCGGGTGCGGATCCTGCGCGGCGTCGACTGGCGCGTCGCGGTGGGGGAGCGGTGGGCGCTGATCGGCCCGAACGGCGCCGGCAAGACCACGCTGATGGGCGTCGCGGGGGCGGAGACGTTCCCCAGCGAGGGCGTCGCCTCCGTCCTGGGCCACCGGCTCGGCACCACCGATTTGCGCGCGCTGCGCGCCCGCATCGGCCACGTCGACGCCGCCATGGCCGGCCGCTTCCGGCCGCGCGCGACCGCCCTCGACGTGGTCCGCTCCGGCGTGACGGGCACGATCGTGGTGCGGCCCGACCGTCTCACGGGCGACGACCGCCGCCGCGCCGACGACCTGCTGGACGAGCTCGGCTGCGCCCACCTGGCCGACCGGCCGTTCGCGCGCCTCTCCCGGGGCGAGCAGCAGCGGGTGCTGCTGGCGCGGGCCCTGGTGGCGGGGCCCGAGCTGCTGCTGCTCGACGAGCCCACCGCAGGGCTGGACCTGCCGGGCCGTGAGACGTTCCTGGCGGGGCTGGACGACCTGGCCCGGTCGCGGCCCGAGCTGACGACGGTTCACGTGAGCCACCACGTCGAGGAGCTCCCCGCGTCCCTCACGCACGCGTTGCTGCTGCGCGGCGGGGAGGTGGTGGCGTCGGCCCCCGCCGTGGAGGCGCTGACGTCCGAGGCGCTGTCGGCGTGCTTCGCCGCGCGGGTGCGCGTGGTGGCCGCCGGCGGTCGCCGGCTGGCCGTCATCGAGCGCGGCTAGCCCCCCGAGAGGCTGGGTCCGCGGGACCGGTTGCGCCCCGCCTGCTTCGCCGCGTAGAGGGCCTCGTCGGCGAGGGCGAACAGCGCTCCGGCGTCGTGCTCGCCGCGCGTCGCCGCCACGCCGAGGCTCACCGTGATCGGCTCGGCCGCGGCCGCCGCGGCGACGCCGGCCCGGATCCGCTCGGCCACCGCGAGGGAGGCCCCCTCGTCGGCCCCCGGCAGCAGCACCGCGAACTCCTCGCCGCCGACGCGGCAGGCGCGGTCCTCGGTGCGCGCCACCTCGCCCAGCACCCGGGCGACCGCCACCAGCGCCTCGTCGCCCTCCTGGTGGCCGTGCCGGTCGTTGAAGCGCTTGAAGTGATCGACGTCCAGCATCACCAGCCCCAGCGGGGCGCCGCTGCGCCGGGCGCGCGCCAGCTCCTCGACCACCGCCTCGTCGAACGCCCGCCGGTTGCCCAGCGCCGTCAGCGGGTCGGAGCGCGACAGGTGGGCGAGCTGGGCCACCAGCTCGGTGTGCGACAGCGCGTTGGTGAGCGCCAGCGCCAGCGCCTGCAGCGCCGGCAGGGCGTGCCGCACGCTGATCCGGACGCTGCCGACGCGCGGCGCGTGCCGGCGCGCCGTGAGGGCGCCGAGCACGCGGTCGTCGCGGTCGCGCTCGCGCTGCACGAGCGGCAGCGCCAGGTGCGCCCACTCGCCGTCGCGCCACTGGCGGTCGTGCCCGTCGCGGTCGTCCAGGTCGACACGGGCCTCCCACCCGCCCGGCAGCAGGCGTTGCGCCGCCACCTCGGCGATGCGCCGCAGCTCGGCGGGGTCGTCGACGCCCACGAAGCGCCGTGACGCGGAGAACAGGACGCTCTGCTGGTCCTCGGCGGCCCGCAGGTGGCGCTCGTTCACGCGGATCAGGCCGCCGGCGACCACCACGACGATCGCCGCCATGATCAGCGGGCCGGCGGTGCGCTCGGCGCTCCCGTCGGCGTCGGTCCACTGCACCGCGCCGACCACGATCGCCGCGAGGATCAGCGCCTTCACCCCGGTCGACAGGCCGTGCGCCACCGTCGCGGCCAGGGCCATCACGGGAAGCGCCCACAGCGCGAGGCTCTCGCAGCCGTTCGACACGACGGCCAGGCCGAAGATGAGCAGCGCGTCGACGATGAGCGCGCCGTTGACGCTGTCCAGCAGGCGTTTCGGCCACCAGATGGGCGCGAGCCACAGCAGGGTCTGCACGGCCGCCGCGACCAGGCACATCGCCACCGCGAGCTCGCGCTGGGCCGTTGACATCCCCTCCGGGACGCCGGCGGCGGCGATCACGGCGATCATCAGGTAGGCGGCGAGGCGCCCCCGCAGCAGCGCGCCATGGCGGTCCTCGAGGATCCACTTGAGCCGCCTGCGGGGCGTCGCGGCGGTGGTCTGGGGTGCGGACATCGCCTTCGGCATCGGGATCTGGGCTGCACGTTAGCCGTTCTCGAAGAAATTCCCCCAAAGGGCTAAAGGTTCACGCCGGTTCTGCCGATGGGGCGGCGCCATGGGCGCCCCGTCACACACCCGCAGCCGTCCCGTGCGCCGCCGCCCGCGCGGCCTGGCGGTCGTCGCCGCGCTCGTGATCGCCGCCGCGCCCGGCGCCGCGTACGCCGCGGTCCCCGACGAGGCCGTCCCCGTCGAGGCCGTCCCGCCGTCGATCGTCACGGCCGACGAGCAGGAGGCGACGCCCACCCCGGCCCCCCAGCCGTCCCGCGAGGCCGCCCCCGAGGACCCCCCGGCCCCCGACCCCGCCACCCCGGCGCCCACCCCGGGCCCCGAGCCCGCCCCCCGGTTCGCGCGGCCCCCGGCCGCCGAGGAGCCCGCTCCCGAGGCGGAGCCGGCCCCCGAGGCGCAGGTGGCCCTCGAGCCGGATGCCGCCCCGGAGGCCGACGTCGCGGTCCACTCCCTGCTCGCGGCCGACGGCGACTCGCTGCTGGGCATCCGCCTGGCGCCGCGGGTCACGGCGCAGCTGCCCCTGCCGCTGCCCCGCACCGAGATCGCCGCCGACCTCGGCCTGGTGTCCGTATCCGTCGGGGTGGGCGGCGACGACGGCACGCTGGCGATCGCGGCCGACGTCGGCGGTCGCGCCGCCCCGTCCGCGCCGACGCCGGCGACGCCCGCCGACCCCGGCACGCCGCCCGCCGCCGTCACCCCGGCGACGCCGGCCGCCCCGGCCACCCCGGCGACCCCGGCGGCGTCCGCGCCGAGGGCGTCCGCCCCGGCGGCCACGACCCCTGCGGCGACGCCGGCCGCTCCCGCGAGGCCCCGGGCCGATCGCGGCGCCGGCGCCTCCCAGCGTCGCGCGGCCGTGCGCGACGGCGCCGCCGCGCCGCGCCGCGCCGCGACGTCGCCGTCCTTCACCCGCGCCGCCGCGGTCACCGCCGCCCCGGTCGTGGCGGCGGCCGCCGCGCCCGCCCCCTCCGCGTCGTCCGCCCGGGCCGAGGCCACCGCCTCGGACGCGCGCACGCGCGCCGTCCGCCGTGAGCCGCCCGCGCCCAAGCGGCCGAGCGGCCCCATCAACGCGGCCGTCACCAACGCCGCGCGGTCGCCCTGGCTGCCGATCGGAGTGCTGCT
>DASSBX010000556.1:0-7344 GCA_035698305.1 Miltoncostaeaceae bacterium
GTGACCTACGTCGATGGCGCGACGGTGCTCGGGTTCGGCCACCCGTTCACGGGGGCGGGGCGCACGCGGTTCCTGATGGGCGACGCCTACGTGTTCCAGACGATCGCCGCCCCGATCACCGGGTCGAGCTACAAGCTCGCCGAGCCCGGGACGCTGCAGGGCATGATCACCGGCGACCGCACCGACGGGATCACCGGCCGGCTGGGCCCGGTCGAGGGCATCACCGGGACGGCGACGGCGCGGAACGTCTCGCGGGGCACCGCCAGCACGGTCCGCGCCACGATCGCGCCGGACGACCGGACGGCGCCGATCATCGCGGCCCTCCTGCAGGACGAGCCCGCGATCCGCGCCACCGACGGCCTGGCCCGCGGCACCATGTCGCTGCGCGTGCGGATCGACAGCCCGGCGCTGAAGCGGCCGTTCGTCTACCGCAACCGGTACGCAGCGGAGGGCGACGTGGTGACGCTGGCGAGCGGCACCGCCGCACGGATCGCGTCGATCATGCTCCAGAACGGCGTCAGGCGGGTGCCGATCTCGGCGATCACCATCGACGAGCGCCTGGACGCGAGGGTCCGCGCCGCGCGGATCGTGCGCGCCCGCATCGCGCCGCGCAGGGTGGCGGCCGGCGGCAGGGCGGTCCTGTTCCTGCGCATCCAGCCGTGGCGCGCGCCGCAGCGGACGATCCGGGTGCCGGTGCGGATCCCCGACACGCTGTTCCCGGGCCGCACGGCGATCCGCGTGGTCCCCAAGTCGTCCGGCGGCTTCGACCCGTTGCCCGCCGACCTCACCCAGCAGCTCGGCCTGGGCGGGGGGCTGGGGGCCCGCCGCGCCGCGGTGGCCGCCGCCGACCGCTTCGCCGCCCGGCAGTCGGGCACGCCGCTGCAGCGGACGATGCGGGCGCTGCGACGCGCCACCGACGACCGCAACGACGCCGTGCGGCTGGTGGGCGCCGACGACGACGACACCGACCCCACGGTGGGCACCACGGCCGGCGTGCCGTGGGTGATCTACGGGGGTCGCGCGACGGCCCGCGTGATCGTCCGCTGAGCGGACGCCCCCGCTTCGGTCATCTCCACCAGCTCGACGAGGTTCCCGACGGGGTCGCGCACGAACGCGCGGTCGCGCCCCTCGATCCGGGAGCCCGCGTCGCGTACCTCCGATCCGGCGGCCTCGAGCCGCCCGCGCACGTCGGCGAGGTCGTCGACCTGCAGGCAGAAGTGATGGGTCCGCTGGGGGTCGGGCTCGATGGCGTGGGGGATGAAGTGCAGCTCCACCCCCGCGTCGGCGGTCGAGAACCACACCCACCCGAGGTGGGCGACCTCCGGCGGCACCGGCATCTCCGGGATGCCGAGCACGCCGGCGTAGAAGCCGCGGATGGCGTCGGCCCGCCCCGGCGGGAACGTCACGGCCACGTGCTGGAGTCGGAGCATCCTGTGACCCTACCCGCCGAGGTCCGTCAGCCGCTCCGCCCGGTCGAGCGCGGCCCGCGCCGCGGCGCCGGGGGTGTCGCCGTACTCCATCACCCACCCGGCGAACGGCAGGCCGCCGATGAACATGTACCAGCCGCCCGAGTGGTGGGCGCGGGGGCCGTCGGCGTGGATCGCCGGCGACGACGCCAGCAGCGCGGTCAGGCGGGCGTCCTCGTCGGGGGGCAGCGGCTCGCCGGCGGGGTTGGCGGGGCTGGCGGCGAACTCCTCCAGCACCGAGATCCACGGCTCGCCGTCGCGGGTGCGACCGCTCAGGGCGGCGACGGCGTCGGCCATCGTCGGCCACAGGGGCCCGTCGGGGTCGGCGGCCGGCGCCCATCCGCACAGGTGCTCCGCCACCTTCACCCGGCCGCCGTCGGGCAGGTCGATCTCCAGCAGGCGCGCGCCGGGGACGCCGAGGTCGCGCACCACGACCGTCCCGTCGGGCGCCTCGAGCGTCAGGCGGCGGCGCTTACGTCTCGCGGCCGACCATCTCCTCGGGCGGGACGTCGCGCCAGACCTGGGCGGGCAGCCCGGCGACCAGCTTGCCGGCCGGGACGTCGCGGGTGACGAGGGCGCCGGCGGCGACGAACGCCTCCGCGCCGATCTCGATGCCGGGCAGGATCACCACGCCGCCGCCGACGCGGGCGCCGCGGCGGATGATCGCGCCCTTGATCAACTCGTGGCGCGCCTCCGTGCGGCCCATGAAGTTGTCGTTCGTGGTCGTCACGCAGGGGGCGATGAAGACGTGATCCTCCAGCTCGGAGTACGCGGTGATGTACGAGTTCGACTGGATCTTGGTGAACGCCCCGATCGGCACGTCGTTCTCGACGCACACGCCGCGTCCCACCACCACGCCCTCGCCGAGCGTGCAGCGCTCCCGCACCGACGCCTGGTCGCCGATGATGACGTCGGGCCCGAGGACCGTTCCGGCGTAGACCACGGCGCCGCTGCACACCGCGGTGCCCGCCCCGATCTCGAGCGGGGCCAGCGGCTCCTTCTTCGCGCTGGTGGAGCGCTTCGAGAGCTTCGGCTGCTTGCCGAGGACGACGTTGTCCTGGATCACGACGCCGTCGCCGATCACGGTGCCGTCGTGGATCACCACGTTCGCGCCGATCTCGACGGCCTCGCCGATCGTGACGCCCTCGCCCATGACCAGGTTCTCGCGGGTCATGCGGCCGCCCCCGCCAGGGTGACGGGCCGTCCGCCCTGCGCGAGCGAGTCGCCCATCGCCTCCAGCACCTCCACCACGGTGGCGCCGGCCCAGCCGTCGGACGGCGTGGGCCCGCGGTCGCGGACGGCCTGCACGAAGCGCTCGCACACGACGCGCAGGGGCTCGGTGCCCGGCACCTTCGGGATGTGGATGTCCCCGGAGCGCACCTGGATGTACTCGCCGTACGTCTCGGTGCGGGGGATCGGGCCCTTGTCGTAGACGGTCACCTTGCGCTCGGTCTCCATGTCGTCGAACACCACCATCCGGTCCGAGCCGATCACCGTCATCTTGCGCATCTTGTGCGGGTCGAGCCAGCTCAGGTGCAGGTGCCCGAGAATGCCGGACGGGAAGCGGATGCGCCCGAACACCACGTCCTCCACCCCCGGCTGCAGGTAGCTCTCGCCGGTGGCCGAGACCTCGCTGGGCCGCTCCCCCACGAGGTGCAGCATCACGGAGATGTCGTGCGGTCCGAGGCTCCAGAGGGCGTTCTCGTCGGGTCGGACGATGCCGAGGTTCTGCCGGTTGCCGTAGAGGTAGAACACCTGCCCGAGGGCGCCCTCCTCGATGAGGCCGCGCAGCTTCTGGACGGCCGGGTGGTACACGAGCAGGTGGTCGACCATCAGCACCCGGTCCCGGGCGTCGGCCAGGGCGGCGAGCTCGGTGGCGTCGCGGGCGGTGAGCGCCAGCGGCTTCTCGACGAACGCGTCCTTGCCGGCCTCCAGCGCCAGGCGGGCGAGGGGCGCGTGGGTCGGCACCGGGGTGGCGATCACCACCGCGTCGAGGCCGGGGTCCTCCAGCAGGTCCTCGTAGCGCGCCGTGAAGCGGCTGTTGCGATACGCGGGCCGGTGGCGGTCGAGCACGGCCTCGTCGCGGTCGCAGACCCACGCGACGTGGCAGCCGTCGAGCCGATCGAAGTTGCGGGCCAGGTTGGGGCCCCAGTAGTTCATGCCCACGACGCCGATGGAGAGGGCCGGCGCGCCCGTCGCCGGCATCGTCAGAGCGTCCAGACCTTGCCGTCCTGCTTCGGGACGACGTTGCGCAGGTCCACGACCAGCGGCGCGGCCTCGGCCACCATCCCCCAGTCGGTTCCGCTGTGGGCCGTGACGACGACGGCGACGTCCACGCCGCCGAGCGTCTCGGCGTCCAGCGGGACGCTCGCGAGGCCCAGCTTGGGCAGCTCGGCCACGAAGGCGTCGTGGTAGGTCACGATGGCGCCGTCGCCGCGGAGCAGGTCGATGATGCGGAGCGACGGGCTCTCGCGGGTGTCGTTGACGTCGGCCTTGTACGACACGCCGATCACCAGGACGCGGCTGCCGTTGAGGGGCTGCCTGCGGCTGTTGAGCGCCCGCGCGACCTTGTCGACGCAGAAGCGCGGCATCTGCGAGTTGATCTTGCCGGCGAGCTCGATGAACTCGGTGTGCAGGTCGAACTCCCGCGCCTTCCACGTGAGGTAGAAGGGGTCGATCGGGATGCAGTGGCCGCCGAGGCCGGGGCCGGGCCGGAACGGCATGAACCCGAACGGCTTGGTGGCGGCGGCGTCGATGACGTCCCAGACGTCGATGCCCATCCGGTCGCAGAGCACCGCCAGCTCGTTCACGAGGGCGATGTTGACGCTGCGGAAGATGTTCTCGAGCAGCTTGGTGAGCTCGGCGACCTCGGGGCTGTTGACGGGCACGAGCGTCTCGCAGGCCATGCCGTACAGGTCCATCGCGCGGCGGGTGCACTCGGGCGTGAGGCCGCCGATCACCTTCGGGGTGGTGGCGGTGGTCCAGTCGGTGCGGCCGGGGTCGACGCGCTCGGGCGAGAACGCCAGGTGGAAGTCGCGGCCGGCGCGCAACCCGGAGCGCTCCAGCACCGGGGCGGCCTCCTCGCGGGTGGTGCCGGGGTACGTGGTGCTCTCCAGCACCACCAGGTGGCCGGCGCGCAGCCGGCTCGCGAGGCTCTCGCAGGCGCCGAGCACGGCGGAGAGGTCCGGCTCGCGGTGGTCGGTGAGCGGCGTGGGCAGGCAGATGATGATCGCGTCGACGTCGCGGATCTCGTCCCACGAGGTGGTCGCGCGGATCAGCCCGCCCTCGACGAGGGGCGCGAGCCGCTCGGAGGGGACGTCCTCGATGTAGGACGAGCCGGCGTTGACCTGCTCGACCTTGGCCTCGATGGCGTCGAGGCCGAGCACGGACACGCCGGCCTCGGCGAACGTCGCGGCGAGGGGGAGCCCGACGTACCCGAGCCCCACGATGCCCACCTGTGGGGCGCCGGGGTTCAGCTGCGTGGGGTCGCCGACGGCGCCGGTTCGCGGGTGATCAGGCTGCGCACGGGAGGGCTACTCTAGTCCCTGACGGCGGCGATCGAAAGGACGCGGGCGTTGCGACCCGAGACCCTGCTGGCGGGACTTCCCCGCCTCGTCCGCGTCGCCGACGAGCAGCGTTGGCGGGGGCAGTTCTGCGTGGCCACGGCGGCCGTCGTCACCGCGTTCTGGATCTGCAGCTGGCTGGTGGACGAGCCGGTCCGGCCAGGTATCACCGCCCTCGCGGCGGCCGCGGCCGCGGCCCCGACGTTCCTGGTGAGTGCCGTCGGGATGTCCCGGCGGGTGCGCCACCTGCTGGGGCGGGCGGTGCCGCCGCCGCGCGCGTCGGTGCGCGAGACCATGGCCGCCTCGCGGGAGCGTCGCACGAAGCTGGCCGGCATCGTCCTGACGGGCATCGTCCTCCTGTTGCTGTTCGAGCGCTTCACGGATGGCGCGGGGATCATCGCGGGGCTCATCGCGGGCCTGCTGGGCGCCGCGGGGGCGGTCGATTGGGTGGAGTCACGCCGCTGGGAGGCGGCCGAGCGGGAGCGCGAGTCGCGCCTGTGGGTGATGGTCAGGCCGGACGCCCTGAGCCCGCGGCTGGGCGCCGCGCAGGTGTACGAGACGCCGCGGCCCGGCGACCGCCGGAGCCGGGCCCTGGAGCCCAGCCCCTTCGATCTCGGGATCTGACCCGCCGCCCCCCGGGGCTACCGGCGGGCGCGGGCGCGCAGCGTCGCCTTCGACCGGGCTCTGATCTTGGCCCTGGCGGCGGCCTTGGCGGCCTTGCGCTTGGAGATGAGCGCCGCCTTCTTCTTGAGCACCTTCTGGCTGGCGATGCAGTAGTTGCTCACGCCGAGCGGCTTGGGGGTGAACTCGCGGCCCGTGTACGGCCAGACGCGCCACACGTAGCAGGTCTTCGGGCGCGTCAGTCGCTTGGGCACGCGGTACGCCTTCCCCTTGGGGAAGACGGAGAGCACCTTCTTGACCTTCGGGGTCTTGGCGTTGCGGCCGATGGAGACCCGGAAGATCTGCAGGTTGAACAGCTTGGTGCCCCGGGGGCCGCGGCTCCAGCGCAGGACGGGCGTGCGGCTGAACAGCGTCTTGCCGGCCTTCGGCTTCAGGCGCCGGGCGTTCTGCCGGGGCAGCAGGGTCACGATGTTGGTGCTGGGGGAGGGCGCCACGAGGGGCGCGACCACCGTGAAGGGCTCGACGGTGGCGGGCGAGACGTTCCCCGCCGCGTCGATCTGCTGCACGGAGAACACGTAGGCGTTCTCGGCGAGCGCCGGCAGCTTCGCCTGGGTCACCGGCGTGTCGGTGGCCGGGACCACGACGTTGCCGCTGCCGTCCACCACGCTCCAGCGGGAGTACGCGCCGGGCTCGGTGGCCCAGGTGAAGATCGCGTCGCCGAGCGACGGGAAGCTGGGCCGGGTCAGGATCGTGGGTGCGCTCGGAGCGACCGTGTCCACGATGAACGACCGGATGGCCTCCTCGCTCGGGTTCGCGACCACGAACTGCTTCACGCGGAAGACGTAGGCGCCGTCCGGGAGCGACGGGACGTCGGCCTGGGTCGCGGTGCCCGCCCCGCCGCGGAGCGCGTTCGAGCTCCCCATCGCCGTGACCGACCAGGCGAAGGAGGCGCCGGTGCCCTCCCACGTGAACGTCGGCGAGGTGTTCTGCGTCGGGCCGCTCGGACCTCCCGTGATCGCCGGAGGCGGCGGCACCGTCGGGTCGATCAGGAGCGTGTTGGGGAGGGACGCGCGCTGGTTCCCGGCGCGGTCGACGGCGACAACTCGCCACACCAGCGAGACGAACTCGGGCAGTGGACCGCGGTTCCAGGTCGACGGCGGGGCTGTGTAGTCGCTCGCCTCGGGGATGGTCGCGAGCGTCTGCCAGTCGTCGGGGTCGTAGTCGTCCTCGCGCTGCCACTGGACGAGGTAGTCACCCATCTGCGAGCCCGTGTCGGTGGACTTCGACCAGCTGAACGTCGGCTGCCGGCCGACCACAGATCCGGGCCCGATCAGGCTCGGCCGGGTCGGGGCGTCGTTGTCGAAGTTGAACGCAGGAGATGTTCCCGTGGCGCCGTTACCGGCCGCATCGACGACCGAGACGGCGTGACCCAGCGGGAACTCGCCATCGTTCGACCACGGAATGTCGTCACACTGCGCGCCACCGATCTGGATGTCGTCCAGGCAGGTCACATCCAGCGTCAGCGTCCTGAACCAGCCGTTGCGGGGCGTCCCGAGGAGGCCGACGGTGACCGTCGGTGCGACGTGGTCCACGCTCAGGTCGACGGTCGTTGCGCTGCTGGCGTCCACGCCCGCCTGGACCGCTCGCCCGCTCACCGAGACGGTGTAGGCGCCGGGCGACGGCGTCTCGATGGG